>DATCXE010000748.1:0-2635 GCA_036565985.1 Bradyrhizobium sp. | reverse complement strand
GCCACCACGCCCCATGGATGGATCACGCGGTATGGGTCCCTGCCTTCGCAGGGACGACCGGAAAACTACGTCGCGTAATCTGGCTCTTTACGGTCCAGTATTCGCTTCAAGGCGTCGAAATGACGCTGGGCCGGGGTCGGTCCGTTGTAGAGATGATCGTCCCGATAATCGCGCTGAGTCTTTTCGACCACCGGCGCCGGAAGCTGTTTCAGTCTCTGCCCCGTCCACATCGCGTAGATCTGCACCTGCGCGGCGCGCTCGATGTAATAGAGCATGTCGTAGGCATCAGCGACGGTGGCGCCGACCGTGGAGATGCCGTGGTTAGCCATGAACAGCACCTTCTTGTCGCCGATCACCCCGGCCAGCCGCGCGCCTTCGGCGGGATCCAGCGCCGGGCCGGTGTACTCATCATCGTAGGCAATGGCGCCCGATAGCCCGACCTCGGTCTGACCGATCTCCTTGATGCGCGGATCTTCGAGCCGCGTCAGCGCGCTGGCATAGGGCATGTGGGTGTGAAACACCGCCTTGGCCTGCGGCAGCTCCTTGTGGATCGGTGCGTGGATGCAATAGCAGGAACGTTCCACCTCACCCTCGCCGCGCTTGACCTCGCCGTCGTCGATGCCGACTTCCATGAAGCAGGAGGCGGTGACCTCGGACCAATGCGTGCCGAACGGGATCTGGTAGTAGCGGTCCGTGCTGCCCGGCACCACGAAGGTCAGATGGTTGAAGATGCCTTCGGAAAAGCCCTGGTTGAAGGCGAGCCGATGGGCGGCCGCGAGATCGACCCGCGCCTGCCATTCCTCGGCGCTGCTGCTGTCCTGGAGCGATTTCGGCGATACCCTGAATTGCATACGCTGTCTCCCTGCTCGCTGATGCCCGCCTCTCGGCGGAGGCTTTGGATGGCTGTTCTGCGGAACAGTGTAGCGCAGATCGGCCGCGGCCGCGGCTGAAATTGCGGCGGGCCTGCTATCTCAATTTGTCGCGCCTTCCTCCCTTCTCCCCGTATGGGATAACGAAGAGAACGTCACGCGCTCCTTGCGAGCGCGCCGTCGATCATCGCGACTGCATTCGCAACGCCGTACACCGCAACGAACGAGCCGAAGCGCGGGCCTTTTTCCTGGCCGAGCAGCACCTGGTAGAGCATGTTGAACCAGTCGAGCGAAACGCCCGGCCGGCCGTCCTTGCCCTTCTTCACCTGATCCAGGAACGGCTCGCGGCGGCCGATCTCGTAGACCACGTTCTGGATGTCCTCCGCGCTCGATCCCGCCGGCATGTTCGACAGCGCATCGCGCAGATCCTGGAGCGCGGCGCGCTCGCCCTCGGTCGGCTCGCGGAATTGCTTCGTCGGCGCCACGAAGTCGCGGTAGTAGTTGATGGCGTAGCCGACCATCGCGTCGAGCTTCGGATGGGTCTGCGGCGTCACGCCCGGACGATAGCGCCCGATGAATCCCCACAGCGTCTCGGCGTTCTCCGCGTTCGAGGACGACACCAGCGTCAGCAAAAGCTGGAACGTGACGGGCATGTCGGACTTCGGCGGCTTGCCGGAATGGATGTGCCAGACCGGATTTTGCAGTTGCTGCCGGGCTTCCTGCCGCGAGAATCCGTCGAGGAATTGCTGGTAGTCATCGACGTTGCGCGGGATCACGTCGAAATACAGCCGCTTCGCTGCCTTGGGCTCGCGGTACATGAACAGCGACAGCGACTCCGGCGAGGCGTAGCGCAGCCATTCGTCGATGGTCAGGCCGTTGCCCTTCGACTTCGAAATCTTCTGGCCCTTGTCGTCGAGGAACAGCTCGTAGTTAAAGCCTTCCGGCGGCGTGCCGCCGAGCGCCGCACAGATCTTGCCGGACAGCTTGACCGAGTCGATCAGGTCCTTGCCGGCCATTTCATAGTCGACGCCGAGCGCGAACCAGCGCATCGCCCAGTCCGGCTTCCATTGCAGCTTGCAGCGTCCGCCGGTGACGGGGACCGTGACGCGTTCCTTCGTTTCGGGATCGTCGTAGGAGACCGTGCCGCCCTTCACGTCGTGTTCGACGATCGGCACGTACAGCACCATGCCGGTGCGCGGGCAGATCGGCAGGAATGGCGAGTAGCTCGCCGCCCGCTCCTCGCGGAGCGACGGCAGCATGATGGCCATCACCTTCTCGAGCCGCTCCAGCATGCGCAGCAGCGCGGCGTCGAATTTTCCGGACGTGTAGTAGTCTGTCGAACTGGCGAATTCGTAGTCGAAGCCGAAGGTGTCGAGAAACGCGCGCAGTCGCGCGTTGTTGTGCGCGCCGAAACTGTCATGGGTGCCGAACGGATCGGGCACGCGCGTCAGCGGCCGGCCGAGATGCTGTTCCAGCAACTCCTTGTTCGGCACGTTGTCCGGCACCTTGCGCAGGCCGTCCATGTCGTCGGAAAACGCCAAGAGCCGCGTCTTGATCTTGTCCTCGGTCAGCACGCGAAAGGCGTGGCGCACCATGGTGGTGCGGGCGACCTCGCCGAAGGTGCCGATATGCGGCAGGCCCGACGGGCCGTAGCCGGTTTCGAACAGCACCTCGTCCTTCGGGCTTTTCTTCAGCCGCGCGACAATGGCCTTGGCCTGCTCGAACGGCCAGGCGTTGGATTGTTCGGCGAGCGCACGCAGATCGCT
>DATCXE010000736.1:0-5671 GCA_036565985.1 Bradyrhizobium sp. | reverse complement strand
CGGACCGATGCGGATCGGCGTTCCTCTGGTCGACATCACCACCGGGCTTTACGCAGCGATCGGCATCCTGATGGCGCTCTCGGAGCGGCAGCGCTCGGGCCTCGGCCAGTTTCTGGAAACGACGCTGTATGAAACCGGCCTTGCGATCATGCATCCGCACACCGCGAATTTTTTCATGCATGGCAAGCCGCCGGGACTGACCGGCAACGAGCACCCCAATCTCGTGCCATACGCGATCTTTCCAACCAAAACCGACAACATCTTCATCGGCGTCGGCAATGACGGCACCTTCCGCAAGCTTGCCAAGGAAATCGGCAAGCCTGAACTCGGCACCGATCCGCGTTTTGCCCGCAACAAGGACCGTATCGCCAACCGCGACGCGCTGCGCGCCGAGTTGGCGGCGGTGTTCAGCCAGCATGAGGCCGAACCGCTGTGCAATCGCCTGCTGGCGGCCGGTCTGCCGGCGGGCTCGGTTCAGAAGATCGACCAGGCGTTGACCAATCCGCATACGCTGCATCGCGGCGATATCATCGAGAAGGATTGGTACAAGGGCGTCGCCTCCCCGATCCGGCTCGAGCGGACCAAGCCCAGCCTGCGACGGACGCCGCCAAAGTTCAGCCAGCACACCTCGGAGGTGCTCGGCGAGTTCGGCTACTCCAAGGGCGAGATCGATGCCCTGGTCGCCAAGGGCGTGGTCTGCGGCGCTGAGCGCAAGCGCTGAGTTCTCTCTGTGTCCCGGACGCGGTGCAGCGTCTCTTGACGATGCACCGCGGAGCCGGGACCAAATCTGCTTCCGATGACGCCAGCGTCCTGTGGACCCCGGCTCTGCGGCGCACCACTTCGTGGCGCACCGCGTCCGGGGAACGGCACCACCATTTGCGCACCAAGTCTTCGTCTATTTTCCAGCTTTTCCCGGCGCACGCTTCCCCGATACGATCCTTTCGCTTATACGGTCATTTGCACGTCATCCGGCGCTGTTATCGCGCGAAATGAAGATGATGAGCCCAACCCGGAGGAATTCCATGGCACTTCGACAATTCGGCGCAGCAGCGGCAGTGACTGTTGCGCTGGCGCTGGCAACGCCCGCCCACGCTGCGACCGAGATCCAGTGGTGGCACGCCATGACCGGCGCCAACAATGACGTCGTCAACAAGCTCGCCGAGGAATTCAACGCCAGCCAGTCCGACTACAAGGTCGTGCCGTCCTACAAGGGCGCCTATCCCGACACCATGAACGCCGGCATCGCGGCGTTCCGCGCTGGCACGGCGCCGCACATCATTCAGGTATTCGAAGTCGGCACCGCCACGATGATGAGCGCGACCGGCGCGATCAAGCCGGTCTACCAGCTCATGAAGGACGCCGGCGAGCCGTTCGACCCAAAGGCCTACCTGCCGACCATCACCGGCTATTACTCGACATCGAAGGGCGAGATGCTGTCGTTCCCCTTCAACTCGTCCTCAATGGTGATGTGGATCAACAAGGATGAATTGAAGAAGGCCGGCGTCAACGAAATCCCGAAGACCTGGCCCGAGGTGTTCGACGCGGCCAAGAAGCTGAGGGCGGCCGGCCACGAGACCTGCGGCTTCTCCAACGCCTGGGCAAGCTGGGCGCATATCGAGCAGTTCTCGGCCTGGCACAATGTGCCGATCGGCACCAAGGCGAACGGCCTCGACGGCTTCGACACCGAGCTGAAGTTCAACTCGCCGCTGCACGTGAAACACCTGCAGAACCTCGTCGACCTGCAGAAGGACAAGACCTACAGCTATGGCGGGCGGGGAAGCGCCAACGAGGCCCGTTTCAGCTCCGGCGAATGCGCGATTTTCCTGACCTCCTCGGGCTACTACGGCACCGCGAAGGCCACCTCCAAGTTCGACTTCACCTCGGCGCCGATGCCCTATTACCCGGATGTCCAGGGCGCACCGCAGAACTCGATCATCGGCGGCGCTTCGCTGTGGGTGATGGGCGGCAAGAAGCCGGAAGAGTACAAGGGCGTCGCCAAGTTCTTCACCTTCCTGTCCGACACCAACCGCCAGGCCGACCTGCACCAGAAGTCCGGCTACCTGCCGATCACCAAGGCAGCCTATGAGAAGTCGATCAAGGATGGCTTCTACGAGAAGAACCCGGTCCTGCAGACGCCGCTGAAGGAACTCACCAACAAGGAACCGACCGAGAATTCGCGTGGCCTGCGCTTCGGCAACATGGTGCAGATGCGCGATCTCTGGGCGGAAGAAATCGAAGCCGCCCTGGACGGCAAGAAGACGCCCAAGGAAGCCCTCGACGCCGCCGTGGCGCGCGGCAATGCGATGTTGCGCACCTTCGAGAAGACGGCAAAATAGGCGGCTAATCGGGGGGGCGTCCGTCATTGCGAGCGAAGCGAAGCAATCCATAGCACCGCATAAGTGGCAGTAATGGATTGCTTCGTCGCTCCTCGCAATGACAAGCGCGTGTGAATGGAAAAGACCACCGTCTTCAACAACCGTCTGTTGCCGTACCTGCTGCTCCTGCCGCAGCTCGTCATCACCGTTGTTTTCTTCTATTGGCCGGCCAGCCAGGCAGTCTGGCAATCCTTTCTGCGCGAGGATGCGTTCGGACTGGTTTCCGAATTCGTCGGTCTCGAAAACTACCAGACGCTGTTCGCCCAGCCTGAATATTACAAGGCGATGATGGTGACCGCGATCTTCTCCACGCTGGTCGCGACGCTATCGCTATCGATCGCGCTGTTGTTCGCCACGCAGGCCGACAAGAACCTGAAGGCGGCCGCCGGCTACAAGACGTTGATGATCTGGCCCTACGCGGTGGCGCCTGCGGTTGCCGGCGTGCTCTGGTTCTTCATGTTTCAGCCCTCGCTCGGAATGCTCTCCCGCCCGCTGCGCGGCGTGGGCATCGACTGGAACCCCCTGCTCAACGGCAACCACGCCCTGATCCTGGTGGTGATGGCCTCGGTGTGGAAGCAGATCTCCTACAATTTCCTGTTCTTCCTGGCCGGCCTGCAATCGATCCCGAGAAGCGTGATCGAGGCCAGCGCCATCGACGGCGCCCGTCCGATGCGGCGCTTCTGGACCATCGTCTTCCCGCTACTGTCGCCGACCACATTTTTCCTGCTGGTCGTCAACGTCGTCTACGTCTTCTTCGACACTTTCGGCATCATCGATGCCGTCACCGGCGGAGGACCTGCCGGCGCCACCACCACCATGGTCTACAAGGTCTATGCCGACGGGCGTCTCGGCGGCGACCTCGGCGGCTCGGCCGCGCAGTCGGTGATCCTGATGGTTATCGTGATCGGCCTGACCGCGATCCAGTTCCGCTATGTCGAACGCAAGGTGCAGTACTGATGGTCGAGCACCGCCCGCTCAGCGACTTCATCGCCTACGCCATCCTGACGCTTGGCGTTTTCATTGTGGCGTTTCCGGTCTATCTCGCGCTGATCGCCTCGACCCATGACGCCGCGACCGTGGTCGGCGGCCACATGCCGGCGACGCCCGGCAGCCAAACGCTGGAAAACTACTACCGCGCCGTCTTTGTCGGTGGTTCGCGCACCAGCCGAGAGCCCGTCGCCAACATGCTGATCAACTCCTTCGTTTCGGCGATCGGCATTGCCGTTGGCAAGATTTTCATCTCCATCCTGTCGGCGTACGCAGTGGTCTATTTCCGCTTTCCGTTCCGCAAGACTGCGTTCTGGATCATCTTCATCACGCTGATGCTGCCGGTCGAAGTGCGCATCTATCCGACCTACAAGGTGGTCGCCGACCTGCGCATGCTGGACACTTATGCCGGCCTGATCCTGCCTCTGATCGCGTCCGCCACCGGCACGCTTCTGTTTCGCCAGTTCTTCATGACAGTGCCGGACGAGCTGCTGGAAGCCTCCCGCATCGACGGCGCCGGACCCTTCCGCTTCTTCTGGGACACGTTGCTGCCGCTGTCGGTCACAACGATCGCCGCGCTGTTCGTGATCCAGTTCATCTATGGCTGGAATCAGTACCTCTGGCCGCTTTTGATCACCACGAAGGACTCGATGCAGACCATCGTGATCGGCATCAAGAAGATGCTGGTAACGACGGACGAGCTCGCCGAATGGCAGCTTGCGATGGCGACCGCGGTCCTCGCCATGCTGCCGCCGGTCGCCGTCGTCATATTCATGCAGCGGCTGTTCGTGCGCGGCCTGGTCCAGACGGAAAAGTGAAATGGCCAACGTAACCCTGCGCAATGTCCGCAAGACCTATCCCGGCGGGTTCGAAGCCATCAAGGGCATCGATTTCGAGGTCGGCGACGGCGCGTTCTGCGTGCTGGTCGGCCCCTCCGGCTGTGGCAAGTCGACATTGTTGCGCATGGTCGCAGGCCTGGAGACCATCACCGGCGGCGAGATCGACATCGGCGGCCGCGTCGTCAACCAGGTCGAGCCGGCCGACCGCGACATCGCGATGGTGTTCCAGAACTACGCGCTCTATCCGCATATGAGCGTCTACAACAACATGGCCTACGGCCTGCGCAACCGCGGCATGGCCGAGCCCGACATCAAGACGCGCGTCGAGGAAGCCGCGCGCATTCTCGAACTCGGCGCGATGCTCGAGCGCAAGCCACGGCAATTGTCCGGCGGCCAGCGCCAGCGCGTGGCGATGGGACGCGCCATCGTGCGTCAGCCGAAAGTGTTCCTGTTCGACGAACCGCTGTCGAACCTCGACGCCAAGCTGCGCATCGCCATGCGGGTCGAAATCCGAAAACTGCAACGCAGGCTTTCCACGACCTCGATCTACGTCACCCACGACCAGCTCGAGGCGATGACGCTGGCCGATATTCTCGTGGTGATGAATGGCGGCCAGGTCGAGCAGATCGGCAATCCGCTCGATATCTACCAGAAGCCGGCGACCACCTTCGTCGCCTCCTTCATCGGCGCGCCGCCGATGAACCTGATGCGGCTGCGCTCCGATGAGATCAAGTCGCAACTGGCCGGCGATATCAGGCTCAACGAGGCCGGCATTCTCGGCATCCGGCCCGAGGATTTTGTCATCACCAGCGAAACGGTTTCCGGCGGCGTGTCGCTCGGCCTCACCGTGGAAGCGATCGAGCGCGTCGGCGCCGAAACCTTCGTCTACGGCACCAGGCAGCACGAAGTTCAGGGCGTCGCCGCCACCCCGGGCGAACTGCCCCCCGGCGAGGTGATCGTGCGGATTCCCGGCGCAATCGGCCCGGCCATCGGCGAGCGAATCAGGGTCGCGGCGGCCGGCGACAAGCTGCATCTCTTTACCGTCGACGGCCGCAAGCGGGTGGGGAGCTAATCCCGTCATTCCGGGATGGTCCGAAGGACCAGACCCGGAATCTCGAGATTCCGGGTTCGCTTCGCGCCCCGGAATGACGATTCTGGCTCCACCGCGGCCGATTTACGCAGCTTTCTGAGGCGCTTGAACGCTCCCCAAATCAACCCCATATTCCCTGGTGACCGGACGGCGAGTCGGCCGGCCGGTTGAATGGGGCGCCGTAAGGGCCCCTCAAAGTCGCTTCGAGAGGACTTTGTGATGTCGCGTGTTCCTTCGTTGTCCAGTCCGTTCCTGCTTGGGTTCGACGAAATCGAGCGTGCGCTCGATCGCGTCGTCAAAGGCGCCGACGGTTATCCTCCCTACAACATCGAGCGGTGTGACCGTGCCAACGGCCAGCCCGAAAGGCTGCGTATCACGCT
>DATCXE010000697.1:0-4260 GCA_036565985.1 Bradyrhizobium sp. | reverse complement strand
GCACCGAGAAGCTGTCGGTCGATCCGCGGCCCTCGAAACGGGTCTCGACCGCGACGTCATGACCCAGGCGGGTTTCGTTGGCGACCGAGGTCAGCGTCGTCAGCAGCCGGCGCATGTCGACCGGCGCCATGTCCTGGCGCTGCAATTCGGCATCGAGGCGGCTGGCGTCGGAAATATCCGAGATCAGCCGGTCGAGCCGCTTGACGTCGTGCTCGATCACCTCGAGCAGGCGCGCGCGGCTGGTGTCGTTGCGCGCCAGCGGCAGCGTTTCCACCGCCGACCGCAGCGAGGTCAGCGGGTTCTTCAGTTCGTGGGCGACGTCGGCGGCGAACATCTCGATCGCCTCGATGCGGCTGTAGAGCGCGTTCGTCATGTCGCGCAGCGCGCCGGAAAGATGGCCGATCTCGTCGCGGCGGCGGGTGAAATCAGGAATCTCGACGCGGGTCTGGATGCGGCGGCGAACGCGCTCGGCGCCGTCGGCAAGCCGCCGCACCGGCCCCGCGATCGTGCTCGCCAGCAGCAGGGACAGCATGATCATGACGGCCGAGGCCACGCCGCCGACCTTGAGGATCGCCAGCCGCTCTGCCGTAACCATCTGGTCGATGTCGTCGCCCTGCGTCGAAAGCATCAGCGAACCGTGCACGGCGCGGAACCGCTGCACCGGCACCGCGACCGAGACGATCACCTCGCCGCGGTCGTTGACGCGCACCATGCTGCTCTTGACGCCGTCGAGCGCCTGCACGACTTCCTGGTAGCCCTTGCCGTTTTCCGGGCCGAGTTCGCGATAGAGCGGCAGGTCGCCGCGGTTGAGCCAGGTGCGCACCGAGATCATGGCGCGCTCGACGAAGCCGGGCTTCTCCGTCGTCGGCGGCGGCAGTTCGAAGCGCAGCACGTCGCCGCGGCCATAGAGATTGCGGCTGTCGAGGATCATGCCGCCATCGCCGCCATAGATGCGGGCACGCGTCTTGGTCGGCGAGATCAGCCGCCGCAGCACCGGCGCGACCCGTTCCGGATTGATCGGGAAATCCAGCCCGGCGGATTCGTCCGGCGCGCCGTAGCTTTCGCCCGGCTTCAGGTCGAGCAGGCGGTCCGGATCGATGGTGATGGTATTGGTTTCGACGGTGGCGGACGCGGCAATGGCGCCGGCGATGATCTCGGCCTGCACCAAGAGACTCTGCGCCCGGGCGTCGATCAGGCCGGCGCGGAATTGCGAGAGGTAGAGAATGCTCGCCACCAGCGCGACGAGGCCCGCCAGGTTGAGCGAGACGATGCGGCGCGTGAGGCTGGAGAAGGAGAGCGCGAAAAAGAATTGCCCGGCCCGCCGCATCCAGCCGAGCGGCCGCCGCCAGCCCGTGTCGCGCGGGCTATCGTCGGCAACGCGGTCCCGGTCGAGGGATTCCGAAGCATCCTCGTGGTTCAGGCCTGGATCGGGTTGCGTTCGATCTAGCAATAGCTGAGCTGCCGGTTGTGGTGCGCCGCCTGGTAGTTCTACGCCGAACGTGCCGGTGTGTCAGTCAGCACCCCGGACGGTATTTTGTTTATGCATCGCCCTGGGGCAAACGCCTCGCGCCCCCCGGGGGGAGACCGGATTCCGCTTTGCGCAGATGCGGCCGGTCCGGATCAGGCTTCCTTGAAACGGTAGCCAACGCCGTACAGCGTCTCGATCATCTCAAAATCATCGTCCACCACCTTGAACTTCTTGCGCAGCCGCTTGATGTGGCTGTCGATGGTGCGGTCGTCGACATAGACCTGGTCGTCATAGGCCGCGTCCATCAGCGCGTTGCGGCTCTTCACGACACCGGGGCGGGTCGCCAGCGCCTGCAGGATCAGGAACTCCGTCACCGTCAGCGTCACCGGCTCGTTCTTCCAGGTGCAGGTGTGGCGCTCCGGATCCATCCGCAGCAGGCCGCGGTCCAGTGCGCGCGCATCGGGCTCTTTCGGGACAGCGGTCGGATCCTTGGGCTGGCCCCGGCGCAGCACGGCCTTGACGCGCTCGACCAGCAGACGCTGCGAAAACGGCTTGCGGATGAAATCGTCGGCGCCCATCTTGAGGCCGAACAATTCGTCGATTTCCTCATCCTTGGAGGTAAGGAAGATCACCGGCAGATCGGATTTCTGCCGCAGCCGGCGCAGCGTCTCCATGCCGTCCATCCTCGGCATCTTGATGTCGAGGATCGCCAGGTCCGGCGGCGAGGTGCGGAACCCGTCCAGCGCTGATGCACCATCCGTGTAGGTCATGATGCGATAGCCTTCGGCTTCGAGCGCGATCGAGACGGAAGTGAGAATGTTGCGGTCATCGTCGACCAAAGCGATTGTGGGCATGAGCCTGCTTTCAGAATGAGAGTGGCTTAAACGGCGAGCGAACGAGCGGTGCGCCGAATAAATTGGCTACTTACGCGGTCAACGAGCAATGCAAGCTGGGCTGAAGTGTGACCGAGTTCCGCAAAAACGCCTCCCCGGGCGCCGTGCATCCCCATATAGCACCCTCTGCGGCCGAGAAAAAAGGCCCTTTTTGCAATAAGATGGCTGGAAAGGAACCCATGCAACCGACTGCTGATTTCAACGCTTCCAGATTGTCTCGCTCGCTGCTGCGGCGGAGCCGGCAGGGGGCGCTGGCAACGCTGATGGCCGGGAGCGGCGATCCCTATTGCTCGCTGGTGAACGTCGCCAGTCACGCCGACGGCGCGCCGATCCTGCTGATTTCCCGGCTGGCGCTGCACACGAAGAATATCCTCGCCGATAGCCGCGTGTCCCTGATGCTGGACGAGCGCGCCGCCGGCGATCCGCTTGAAGGCGCGCGCATCATGCTGGCCGGCCGGGCCGAGGAGGCCGAGGGCGAGACCGCTTCCATCCTGCGCCGGCGCTACCTCAATGCTCATCCGTCCGCGGAAGCGTTCGTGGACTTCAAGGATTTTTCGTTCTTCCTGATAGTGCCGACCGGCCTGCATCTGGTTGCCGGCTTTGGCCGCATCATCGACCTCAAGCCCGCGCAATTTCTCACCGAGATCGGGGATGCCGGCGGGCTGCTGGAGGCCGAGCAGGGCGCGATCGAACACATGAACGAGGATCACCGCGAGGCGATGAACCTTTACGCCACGAGGTTGCTGGGAGCCGAATCCGCCGACTGGTCCTGCACCGGCTGCGACCCGGACGGCATGGACATGCAGGCGGGCGCCACCACGCTGCGGCTGGATTTCCCGGAACGGGTCACCAGCGGATTGGAATTGCGCAAGATGCTGGTGCGGCTGGCTGGCGAGGCGCGGGCCAAAGGCTGACGCAGAAGCACCGATGGGGAAGGGGCGATGCGGATTGAGCGGGCCGCCCGCTGATTAATTTTCGATGCTGCAGTGCGTCAATTGACGGATTGGGTCCTAGCGACGGATGGTCGCGCAATCACGACGGCAAAGGCAGGAAAAGCGCCGCAGCAATCGTTTGAGCGAGATCAAGGCTATTTTCCGCAGATAACCAAAACATGCGGATCGGCTTGGCAAGCACGGCGTTCATCAGTATTAGGTCGCCGGACCAGGGCCGGAAGGCTATAATTCAGGGGTCACCGCGACAAGGCGCGTCAAGCGACAGCGCGCGATTCGAGCAACGCGGGTTCGAGGAGGAGTCTTCGTGCTAGAGACGGGTCTACGCAACGGTGCCTTCGGCGCCGACAAATTTGGCTTAAAAAATCTGAAGACGGTGCACTGGAACCTTGGCGCGCCGCAGCTCTATCAATATTCGCTCGCAGCCGGCGAGGCCGTGCTGTCGGCAGATGGCGCCTTGTGTGCGGACACCGGTGAATTCACCGGCCGCAGCCCGAAGGACAAGTTCACGGTTCGCGATGCCACCACCGACAAGAACATGTGGTGGGCCGGCAACCAGTCGATATCAGCCGATCAGTTCTCCGCGCTCTATGCCGACTTCCTCAAGCATGCCGAAGGCATGACGCTCTATGCGCAGGATCTCTACGGCGGCGCCGACCCGACCTTCCAGATCAAGACCCGGGTCTTCACCGAACTCGCCTGGCACTCGCTGTTTATCCGCACGCTGCTGATCCGCCCCGAGGCATCGACGCTGCGCGATTTCGTGCCGGAGCTGACCATCATCGATCTGCCGAGTTTCCGCGCCGATCCCAAACGTCACGGCGTGCGCTCCGAGAACGTCGTCGCGATCGATTTCGCCCGCAAGATCGTCCTGATCGGCGGGTCTTATTATGCCGGCGAGATGAAGAAGTCGGTCTTCACCACGCTGAATTACTATCTGCCCGCCAAG
>DATCXE010000681.1:0-4871 GCA_036565985.1 Bradyrhizobium sp. | reverse complement strand
CGGCCGCCGCTGCTCATACAACGTCTCTGACCGCTCAAACGTCTCTGACCGCTCATATGGCAGCGCATAGGAGGGCTGCTCATACCTGCTGGCCTCATACAACCGGGGATCGTTGATGGCTTCGTCGAATCTGTCGAAGGGATCCCTTGTCTGACCCGGCCGCGTACTCTCCACCATTTCGATGCTCTCCCCAGTTTACAAACGCAACGTCCGGCGTCCCTCAGCCCTGCACCTGCTTCTTGCTTTTTTTGATGTGCGGAGGACCCGTATTTTCGGGCCATAAACTCGCACACGGAATGGGTTCAAAAGACGACGCCGGCCGCTGCGAATTGGGAGATATTTTGGTTTGATTGAGGCGGAGCTGCGACATCCATGACAAGGTCGTTACCTGGACGACACAATTAGTTGCAGCAATGATACAATGAGTGGCGGCGAACCCCGGTCGCGACCGGGCCCGCGACGCGCAACGGCTCGTTCTTGCGATTGTTTTTGCAGTCGTTTTGGCAATCTCGACGGGTGATCAACGGGTCCGAATGGGGAATCCGTTGAATGAAGTGTGACGATCCAGCCGTCCCGGCCCTTACGGATGCAGGATCACCTTGCCCATCGCCTTGCGGCCGGCGAGCACTTTCAGCGCTTCGGCGGTTTGCGCCAGCGGGAACGTGCGGTCGACATGCGAAGAGATCTTGCCCTCCGCGGTCCACTTGACGAGCTTCTCGAGATTGGCGCGGTTCTTTTCCGGATTGAGCCTGGTCCATGCACCCCAGAACACGCCACGGATGTCGCAGCCCTTGAGCAGCGCCAGATTGAGCGGCATCTTCGGAATGTCGCCGGCGGCGAAGCCGATCACCAGGAAGCGTCCCTCCCAGGCGATGGCGCGCAGCGCGGCTTCCGCGTAGCTGCCGCCGACGGGATCGAAAACGATGTCGACGCCCTTGCCGCCGGTCAGCCGCTTGAGCCCCTCCTTCAGGTCTTCCTTGGCGTAGTTCAGGGTGAGTTCGGCGCCATGCGCCTTGGCAAATTCGAGCTTCTCGTCCGACGAGGCGCAGGCGATCACCTTCAGTCCCATCAGCTTACCGAGTTCGCAGGCCGCAAGTCCGGTGCCGCCGGCCGCGCCGAGCACCGCAAGCGTCTCGCCGGCCTTCGGGCTGGCGCGATCTTCCAGCGCATGAAGCGCGGTGCCGTAGATGATGATGATCCCGGCGGCGCGATCGAAGTCGAGATTGTCGGGAATTTTCACGATCGTGTTTGCCGGCAGCGCGATCTTTTCGCGCGCGCCGTTATGGCCGCAGGACGCCACCACGCGGTCGCCGACCTTCAGGTCGGTCACGCCGGCGCCGACGCTTTCGATCACGCCGGCGACTTCGGCCGCCGGCGAAAACGGAAACGGTGGCTTGATCTGGTACTTGCCCTGGATCATCAGGATGTCGAAGAAATTCAGCGCCGCGGATTTGATCGCAATCACGGCCTGGCCCGGCTCGGCTACCGGATCGGGGATGTCGGCCAGTACGAGATCGTCGGGTTGGCAATATTGCGAACAGAGAATGGCTTTCATGGACACACCTGATTTTCTGACCGACAAGGAAATCTCGATGCTTCATGCCGGATTTGAAGCCGGGCTACAATCCGATTCGAAGGAATGGCCAGAGCGCAGGCAATGCGGACGGCGCGGTTGAAGGGATTCAAACGATGTTTGAAAAAGACCTGCTGGCGGGAAAACGGATCCTGGTCACGGGCGGTGGCTCCGGGCTCGGCGCCGCGATGGGGCGCCGCTTCGTCGAACTCGGCGCGGAACTTGTGATCTGCGGCCGCCGGCTTGAATTGCTTGAGGCGACCGCGGCGCAGATGCGTGACGAACTCGGCGGAAAGGTCGCGGTGTCGAGATGCGATATCCGCGACGGCGCGGCGGTCGATGCCATGATGGACCAGATCTGGCGCGACGCGCCGATCGATGTTCTGGTCAACAATGCTGCCGCGACGTTCATCGCGCAGACCGAACACCTCTCGTTCCGCGCGGCGGATGCGATCCTGGCACCGACACTGCACGGTACGATGTATTGCACGCTCGCCGCAGGCAAGCGCTGGATCGAAGGCGGGCACAGGGGCGTGGTGCTGAGCATTCTCTCGACCTCCACCATCACCGGCCGCGCCTTCACGGTTCCCTCGTCGATGGCGAAGTCTGCCGTGCTGGCAATGACGAAGAGTCTGGCAGTGGAGTGGGGGCCAAAGGGTGTGCGTACGGTCGCGATTGCGCCCGGCGCGTTTCCGACCCCGGGCGCTTCGGGCCAGCTTCGTCCCGAAGGGCGCGACGAAAGCTGGGCGCATCGCAATCCGCTCGGTCGCGCCGGAGAGCATCGCGAGCTCGCCAATCTCGCAAGCTTCCTGATCTCCGATCAGGCCGGCTACATCAACGGCGAGATGGTGGTGCAGGACGGCGGCTCGCATCTGCGAAGTTCGGGTGCAGAGGATCTGCTGCAATGGACCGACGCGCAGTGGCAGCGGCAACGCGAAGGCCGCACCAAAGGCTGAGAGTAATGCCCGCGTAACCATTGCCAGAATCACTTGAACAAGGTTCGAATGGAAACTCGAACGGAGTGGTCGGCGGGGTCGTAAGCGCCTTCCCAAAAAAGCATTTCCCGGCTATCCATCCCGGCGGCACGATGCGCCCTCGGGCCATCTTCCAGTCACAATGATGAGGGAACGAGTCGTCCGTGTTGCGAATGCTGACATTTCTGGTTGCCGTTGCGGCTTTGTGCGGGGTGACTTCCCTCGCGCATGCGCAAGGCGCTGCCCCGAAGGGGGCTAAGGATGTGGCCAAGGAAGCGCCCAAGCCTGCGCCTGCGGCAAAGTCGACAGCAAAGCCTCCAGCGAAACCGGAACCGGCCGCGACCGCCGCGGCAGGCGGTGCGGAGCCGACTCTCATCGGGCAGTTCGGCACCTGGGGTGCCTACACCGCGACGCCGAACGGTAAGAAGGTGTGCTTCGCGCTGGCAAAGCCCTCTTCATCGAAAACCAATCCACCGAATCGCCCGCGCGATCCGGCCTATGCCTTCGTTTCGACGCGTCCGGCGGAGCGCGTCGTCAACGAAGTCTCGATCATGATCGGCTATGCGTTGAAGCCGGGGTCGGAATCCTCGCTCGAGGTCGGCGGCTCATCCTACGCGATGTACACCCAGGGCGACGGAATCTGGATCAAGAACGCCGCGGAGGAAGAGCAGATGGTCAGCGCCATGCGCAAGGGCGCGGATGCCACCGTCAAGGGCATCTCGGCCAAGGGCACCGAGACCACCGACGTCTTTTCGCTGAAGGGATTGTCCCAGGCGCTTGATCGGCTGGCGCAGGATTGCAAACGCTAGACGGCTTTAAGCCCAGATTGGCGTTGTTTAGGCGGCCCGGAACGCCTATTTGAAGCTCTCTCCCCTCATGGTGAGGAGGCGCTTGCGCCGTCTCGAACCATGAGGGCCGGCTCTCATCCTTCGAGACGCGGCGAAGCCGCCGCTCCTCAGGATGAGGGAGAAACCTCCCTAGAACAGAAATACGATGACCGCAGTTTCGACCGAAACGAATTCCACGGCGACCTCTGCCGTGGCGCCGCTGGAGAAAATCCCGCTCGAAACCTATGTGCCGCCAGCCAAGCCATCGCTGATCGGCCTGTCGCGCACCGAGATCGCCGACCGGCTGGGCGAGATAGGCGTTCAGCCGGCGCAGCGCAAGATGCGCACGCAGCAGCTTTGGCATTGGATGTATGTCCGCGGCGCCAGGACGTTCGACGAGATGACCAGCATCTCCAAGGACATGCGCGCGCAGCTCGTGCAGCATTTCACCGTCGATCGCCCCGAGGTGGTCGCCGAGCAGATTTCCAATGACGGCACCCGCAAATGGCTGCTGCGTCTGCCGAGCGGCGATTCCTTTCAGAAGGCACATGAAGTCGAGTGCGTCTACATTCCCGAAACCGATCGCGGTACACTGTGCGTCTCCTCGCAGGTAGGCTGCACGCTGAACTGCTCGTTCTGCCATACCGGCACGCAGCGGCTGGTGCGCAATCTCACGGCAGGCGAGATCGTCGGCCAGATCATGGTGGCGCGCGACCGCCTCAACGACTGGGCCGATCGCGAGACGCCCACCGGCAGTCGTCTCGTCACCAACATCGTCATGATGGGCATGGGCGAACCGCTCTATAATTTCGACGCGGTGCGCGATGCGCTGCTGATCACAGCCGACAACGAAGGCATCGGCATTTCCCGCCGCCGTATCACGCTGTCGACCTCGGGCGTGGTGCCCAACATCATCCGCACCGGCGACGAGATCGGCGTCATGCTGGCGATTTCGCTGCACGCCGTGCGCGACGAGTTGCGCAACGAGCTGGTGCCGCTCAACCGCAAATACCCTATCGCCGAATTGCTGCAGGCCTGCCGCGATTATCCGGGTTCGTCGAACGCGCGGCGCATCACCTTCGAATATGTGATGCTCAAGGGCATCAACGATTCCCTTGACGACGCCAAGCTGCTGGTAAAGCTGCTCAAGGGCATTCCGGCCAAGATCAATCTGATCCCGTTCAATCCGTGGCCGGGCACGAAGTACGAGTGTTCGGACTGGGAGCAGATCGAAAAGTTCTCCGAATATATCTTCAACGCCGGCTACTCCTCGCCGGTGCGCACCCCGCGCGGCCGCGACATCCTCGCCGCCTGCGGCCAGTTGAAATCGGAGACGGAAAAATTGTCCGCCCGCGAGCGCCAGGCGCTGCGCGCGATGGCGATGACGGATTAATCCTCATATGGCTCTCATCGGACGATTATTCGCGATCTTCTTCGGCTTCTTCGCGGCCTGCTTTGTCGCAGGCGCGGTGGTGGTGTTCGCGCTGCTGTTTCCCG
>DATCXE010000044.1:0-6846 GCA_036565985.1 Bradyrhizobium sp. | reverse complement strand
CCATCGGGCGTTGACGATTTCGTGAGTGCGCAGGTTCCGTCAGCCGGCCTCGGCTTCGAACGCCTTCAGCGCCGTTAGCAACAACTCGGGAGCCTCCTGGCCGACGCAGTGGCCGATGCCTTCAAAGGTCGTTTCGCTCGCCGCCGGCATCAGCGCCACGGCGCGCGCCGCCATCTCTTTATAGATCGCCCAGGATTTTTCCGCGGTCGCAACACGTACCGGGCAGGCGATCTCGGACAGCCACGCGAACGGGTTGCCGCGCGCATCGCCGGTGTAGACCTGCTCCATGGCTTCGAAGATCGGCCGCAGGATCGCCGATTCCAGTTCCGGCGTGCAGCGCAGCCGCACGCGGCCGTCTTGCTGCGCGGCGAAGCCGTGCCGGATGTAGGCTCGCAGTGACGATGCCGTCCAGTCGGCAAACGCCGGTGCGGCCTGGTAGCGCTGGAAGACGGTTTCCGCGCTCTCGAACTCGGCTTGGCGCCGCAGCACACCTTGCACCGCGCCGGTGGCGAAGTCGCTCAGTCCGCCGGCGCGTGCCGCGCGTGGATCCATCACGGTCGGCTCCATCACGAACAGGCGCGAGAAGCGCGCGGGCTTCAGCTTTGCCGCCAGCAGCAGGTCGGTCGCGCCGGCGCTGTGGCCGATTCCGTAGATATTGGACAGGTCGAGCGCCTCGATGACCCTGCACACATCCTCGGCAAAATCCTGGAAGTGATAGCCGTCCGATGCGGGCTTGTGGCTGTCGCCATGGCCGCGGCGATCGAGCGCGTAGACGGTGTAGTCGGAGGCCAGTTCGCGGGCGGCGTCATCCCAGACCTCGGCGACGAAGCCGGTGCCGTGCATCAGAAGTGCAGGGGGCTTGCGTGAGCCGTTCTCGCCCCATCGCGCCAGCGCGATGCGTGTGTCGGCAGATCCGACGGAAAGGCGCTGCGATGTCGTCAAGCGCGGGAGTCCTCGAGAATCATCGCCGCGGCCTTTTCCGCGATCATCGCCGTCGGCGTATTGGTGTTGCCCGACGTGATCGTCGGCATGACAGACGCATCGGCGACGCGCAGTCCCGCGATCCCGTAGAACCGCAGGCGTTCGTCGACGACGGCCATCCGGTCACTCGCCGTCCCCATCTTCGCAGTCCCCACCGGATGGAAGATCGTGGTGCCGATATCGCCGGCGGCCTTTGCCAGCGATGCGTCGTCGTCGCCGACGGAAGGGCCCGGCAGATATTCCTGCGGATGATATTGCGCGAGCCGTTTCTGCTTCATCAGCCGCCTTGTGGTGCGGATGGCATCCGCTGCGACCTGGCGGTCATCGTCGGTCGACAGATAATTCGGCGCGATCGACGGCGCCTCGTCGGGCTTGGCGGAGCGGATCCGCACGGTGCCCCGTGAGGTCGGCTGCAGATTGCAGGCGCTGACGGTGATGGCGGGAAAGCGATGCAGCGGATCGCCGAATTTATCCAGCGACAGCGGCTGCACGTGGAACTGGATGTTGGCGCGTTCGCGGTGCGGGTCGGAGCGGGTGAAGATGCCGAGCTGCGACGGCGCCATGGTCAGAGGCCCACGGCGGCGGAAGGCGTAGTCGAGCCCCATCATGCCGCGCCGGATCAGGTTGTAATAGGTCTCGTTCAGCGTGCGGACGCCGGAAACCTTGTAGATCGCGCGCTGCTGCAGATGGTCCTGCAAATTGCGCCCCACGCCCGGCCTGTCGAGCGCGACATCGATGCCGAGCGGCGCAAGCCAGTCGGCGGGACCGATGCCGGACCGGTGCAGCACCTGCGTCGATCCGATCGATCCCGCACACAGAATGACTTCGCCCTTCGTGCGGGCCTCGACGACCTCGCCACCTTGCATGAAGCGCACGCCGACGGCGCGGCCGTTCTCGATGATGAGGCGATCCACCAGCACGTTCTTCTCCAGCCGCAGGTTGACGCGGTTCAGCACCGGCTTGAGGAAGCCGCGCGCCGAAGACCAGCGGCGGCCGCGCTTCTGGTTGACGTGGAAATAGCTCGTGCCTTCATTGTTGCCGGTGTTGAAATCGGGAATGCGCTTGATGCCCATTTCCTCGGCGGCGTCGCCGACCGCGTCGAGAATGGCCCAGGACAGCCGCGGCGCCTCGATCCGCCAGCCGCCGCCGACACCGTGGTGTTCGCTTTCGCCGAGGAAATGGTCTTCGAGCCGCCTGAACAGCGGCAGCACGTCGTCGTAGCCCCAGCCGGTGAGGCCAAGCTGGCGCCAGTGATCGTAGTCGGCAGCCTGTCCGCGCATCGAGATCATGGCGTTGATGGCGGACGAGCCGCCGATCACCTTGCCGCGGGGATAGGCAAGCGAGCGGCCGTTGAGCCCGGGCTCCGGCTCGGTCCTGAACATCCAGTCCGAACGGGGATTGCCGATCGCAAAGAGGTAGCCGACCGGGATGTGAAACCAGATCCAGTTGTCGTTGCCGCCGGCCTCCAGGATCAGCACGCGGCTTTTCGGGTCGGCCGACAGGCGGTTGGCCATGATGCAGCCGGCAGTGCCAGCGCCAACCACGATGTAATCGAAATCGCCTTCGAGCCGTTTGACCATCCTGGATTCCATTTCCCCGTCATGCCCGGGCAAAAGCGCGAAGCGCGTCTTCGCGCTAGATGTCCCGGGCATCCACGTCTTCGTTGCTTTCCAATATCAGAATTTGGACCTGGGGTAGCCGGGACCCGTCTACGCCACGGCTTCGCCGGGCGCGCAAGCCCGGCCATGACGATCGGCAGTGGCGGTCCGCCTTCAGGGCCATTGGGTGGACCGCCCCTTGCATGCTAGACAGGACAAAGCGTTTCAAAACCGAGGTTCGAGAATTCCCATGCCCATCGTCAACCGCGTCGCCGATCTGCAACCCGATATCCAGGCCTGGCGCCGCGATATCCATGAAAATCCCGAATTGCTGTACGACGTCCACCGCACTGCAGCATTCGTCGCGGATCGCCTGCGCGAATTCGGCTGCGACGAGGTCGCAACCGGGCTCGGCCGCACCGGCGTCGTCGGCGTCATCAAGGGCAAGCAGCCCGGCAAGGGCGAAATCAACGTCATCGGGCTTCGCGCCGACATGGACGCGCTGCCGATCGAGGAGGCGACCGATCTGCCCCACGCTTCCAAGACACCCGGCAAGATGCATGCCTGCGGCCATGACGGCCACACCGCGATGCTTTTGGGTGCAGCGCGGTATCTCGCCGAGACCCGAAATTTCGCCGGCGACGCCGTCGTGATCTTCCAGCCGGCCGAGGAGGGCGGTGCCGGCGCCGCGGCGATGATCAAGGACGGGCTGATGGACCGGTTCGGCATCGAGCAGGTCTACGGCATGCATAACGGCCCGGGGATTCCGGTCGGCTCCTTTGCCATCCGCCCGGGTCCGGTGATGGCCGCGACCGACTCCATCGACATCAGGATCGAGGGCGTCGGCGGCCACGCCGCGCGGCCCAACAAGTGCATCGATTCCGTCCTGGTCGGCTCGCAGCTGATATCAGCGCTGCAGTCGATCGTGTCGCGGACCATCGATCCGCTGGATTCGGCCGTGGTCTCGATCTGCGAGTTCCATGCCGGCAACGCCCGCAACGTGATCCCGCACACCGCCGAACTCCGCGGCACCGTGCGGACGCTGACGCCGGAAGTCCGCGAAATGGTCGAGAAGCGGGTCCGCGAAGTGTGCGAGGGCGTAGCCAAAATGACCGGCGCGAGGATCGACCTCGTCTACGAGCGCGGCTATCCCGTGACCAAGAACCATGCCGAGCAGACGGACTTCGCAACGCGGGTCGCAAGGGACGTGGCCGGCGCCCAGAACGTCCACGAGATGCCGCCGCTGATGGGCGCGGAGGATTTCGCCTATATGCTCGAAGCCCGGCCGGGCGCGTTCATCTTCTGCGGCAACGGCGACAGCGCGGGGCTGCATCATCCTGCGTATGATTTCAACGACGAGGCGATCGTCTACGGCACGTCGTACTGGATCAAGCTGGTCGAGAACAAGCTGGCGGCGGCGTAAAGCACATCGCGAGCGCGGCTACCGAACGCGGGATTAACTCCCGCGTTCGCGCCTGGCGAAGGCAAGTCGCTCAATAACGCTGCGGCACGTACATTTCGGGCGGGACCGGTCCGCGGCTGTATTCCGGATTGCGCACCCGCGCGGGCAGAGTCACCGGCTCGTGCTTGATTTCCCCGTAGGGAATTTGTTCGCGCAGATGCGCGATGCAGTGCAGTCGCGCCTTCTTCTTGTCGACGGCCCCGACCACGTGCCAGGGGGCTTCCGGGATATGGGTGCGCTCCAGCATCGCTTCCTTGGCCTTGGTGTATTGTTCCCAGCGGCTGCGCGATTGCACATCCATCGGGCTGAGCTTCCACTGCTTGAGCGGATCGTGGATCCGCATCGTGAAGCGCAAGTACTGTTGTGCTGCTGCACCCAGCTCTGCAATTTGACCAGCTCCTCGAACAGAATAGGGCTTCAGGTTTGACGGAGGGTCTTGAAGGTTAGATGACAGTTGCACCGTTCTGTCGATTGCAGCTGTGCCGTGCACGCGCATCACGGAGGCGACCGCCGGGGCGACGCCAACGAGACGCCAGAGGATTTGTCGGAGGGATCGAGAAGGGACGGAAAAGGTCTCGCGCTGCACGGCGCCCGGGGCAGGTCCCCGTGCAGCGCGTCGACCGCATGGGAAACGTCATGGCGTGAACAGGACGTTTCGCATTTCTCCCAGAATGCGAGAGAAGTATATGTCAATTAAAGGTTGTGAATGTAAATGTCAATTTTTGTCGTTATATTTCACAGGAATTGCGCCTCGCGAGTTGCGGACCTTCAGGCCGCGTGTGCTGATTTTCGCAGCACGGCCGCGGCGATTTTCAGGTCTTCGACGAAACGCCGGTATTCCAGCGCTTTGGCCTCGGCGTCGGGCAATCGCAACAGATAGGACGGATGCACCGTCACCAGCGCCCTGGTGTCTTCGAGGTCGATCAGGCGCCCGCGGGTTTTGTTGACCAGCGTCATTTTCCCGAACACGCTTTGCGCCGCGGTTGCGCCCATCGCCACCACCAGATCGGGTTTGATCGCGGCCAGTTCGCGTTCGTACCATGGCCGGCACGCCTTGATCTCCGGCGTGTTCGGCTTCTGGTGCAGGCGGATTTTTCCGCGCGGCACGAACTTGAAATGCTTCACCGCATTGGTGACGTAGACCTTGCTGCGGTCGATGCCGGCTTCTTGCAGCGCGCGATCGAGCATCTGTCCGGCGGGACCGACGAACGGCTTGCCGGCGAGGTCCTCCTTGTCGCCGGGCTGCTCGCCGACCAGCATGATCCGCGCGGTTTGCGGACCCTCGCCGAACACGGTCTGGGTGGCATCCTTCCAGAGCGGGCAGGCGCGGCAATGGGCGGCTTCCTCGCGCAGGGTTTCGATGTCGTCGTCGGCGTTTCTCTTGGTCATATCGTTGGCCTTGTCCGGTTCCAGCCGCTTCTGCGACTTGTGCGGTTCGGTCGCCGCATTCGCGATCATGGCGCTTGCGGTGCGTTCGGCGCTTTCGATCAGGGGTTTAATCAACGAAGCCTCCGGCAGGTTCCGCCAGTATTTCCGGGGCATCTCGTTCTGCATCGCCTTCACCTTCAGCCGCGCCGGGTTGAAGATCGAGGCGTAGTAACGCCGCCAGGTCTCCTCCAGCCGGTCCTGCGTCGGCGCCTCTGATTTGGCGACACCGGGCGTGATCGAGACCGCATGGCCGTCCCAATGCGCGCAGGCATCGGGCGTCAGGATCGACCAGGGCATGTCGGCGAACCGGCGCGCGAAGAACGGCGCGGCCAGTTCGACGATGTGATGTTCCGGCTCGAACCAGGCGACGAAGTGCGATTTGTGCTCGCGGCCGACTTCGCGGAAGCGGACGAAGGCATGCATCTTGTGCTCGTCGCGACGCACGGCCTTCGCCATCGCGGTGACGTCAGCCACGTCAGGGTCGGTCGCGATGTCGAGCAGGTCGTGATCTTGCCGCAGCCGCCACAGCAGGCGATAGAGCAGGGCGAACCGCTCGGGGGTTCGATGCAGGATCGCCACCTGCGCCAGTTCGACAAATCTTGCCGAAACGCTGAAGGTGCCTTCAGGCGATTCCGGCAGCGCCGCCGTCGGCGCGAACAGTTCCGGCGCATCGCCTGCGACGTTCCACGTCACGTCGGACGGTTTCACGTCGTTCAGCGCCAACGCACGCGCGGCTTTGCGCCAGCCGTCGAAATCGGTTTCGCTGTCGAGGGTGATGTGGTGCATGTCTCTCCTCCTCGTCATTGCGAGGAGCGAAGCGACGAAGCAATCCATCTATCCCCGTGCCGAGAGGTGGATTGCTTCGCTGCGCTCGCAATGACGCTGATACTCAAAACCCAAACCCCAGTTGCGTTGCCTTCGGCTTGAACCGCTCCGCCAATCCCGCGCTATCGAGCAGGTGCGGCGCCGGGCGGTGGTCGCTGAGCACGATGAACGGCAGCGCCTTCTTTTGCGGGATATGCAGCCGCGCCAGGTCGTCGAGGCGGATCGAGGTCAGGCGGCGCGTGGCGAGGATGCGGTCGACGGCCTTGGTGCCGAAGCCCGGCACCCGCAACAGTTCTTGCCGGCTGGCGGTTGCGATATCGAGCGGAAACCGGTCGCGGTGGCGCAGCGCCCAGGCGAGTTTCGGATCGATGTCGAGCGGCAGCATGCCGGCGGTCTCATCCACGATCTCCTTGGCGTCGAAACCGTAAAACCGCATCAGCCAGTCGGCCTGGTAAAGCCGGTGCTCGCGAATGAGTGGCGGCGGAGCAAGCGGCAGCGCGCGGCTGGCGTCGGGGATCGGGCTGAAGGCCGAATAATACACCCGCTTCAGCC
>DATCXE010000661.1:0-2361 GCA_036565985.1 Bradyrhizobium sp. | reverse complement strand
GTCCGGGCACGCACTCACCGACGGCCCGCCGATCGCGACCGCCAGATCGAACGCATGGGCGCGGCGGCAAATGTCGTTCATCTGCTGGCGCTGGATGTGCATGCCGCTGACGAACACCGCTTCCGCCCACTCGAAATCTTCGCGGGTCGCGGGGCGGATGTTCTCGTCGATGAAGCGGACCGGCCAGCTGGCCGGAAGGTAGGCCGCGATCAGGAGGAGGCCCTGTGGCGGCATGAAGGCCTGCACGCCATCGGTCAGCGGATAGGCGTACTCGAACGTACCGAAAGAAGACGTGTAGCGCGGAAAGACGCACAGGATGCGTCGTGCCGTCTCGATGCCTTCAGCTCTCATCGAACTACCTCAGACAAAGCTTCTGCAAATTTAAGCACGACATTGAAATATGGGCCAGAAATTCTTCAAGATTGTGGCCATGTTCCACGCGCGCATGACAGTCGGTTCTAACCCGCGCGAGGTTCAATGGTTGCATCGCAACCGGCGGCAGTCAGGCGATCAGCCGGGAGGCAAATTCGGGCAGCAGGCCCGCGCCGGCCGCAAGCCGGAAGTTCGCGTCGGCAAGGCCGGCGCGAACCAGCCAGTCGTCGAACTCGGGCGCCCGCCGCAATCCGAAGAGATCGCGGATGTAAAGCGCGTCGTGGAACGAGGTCGACTGATAGTTCAACATCACGTCATCGGCGCCCGGCACGCCCATGATGAACGTCACACCGGCGGCGGCCAGCAGCGTCAGCAGATTGTCCATGTCATCCTGGTCGGCCTCGGCGTGATTCGTGTAACAGACGTCGACGCCGAGCGGCAGGCCGAGCAGCTTTCCGCAGAAATGATCCTCGAGGCCGGCGCGGATGATTTCCTTGCCGTCGTACAGATATTCCGGACCGATGAATCCGACGACGCTGTTGACGAGCAGCGGATCGAAGGCGCGTGCCACCGCATAGGCCCGTGCTTCGCAGGTCTGCTGATCGACGTTGTGGTGGGCATTGGCCGAGAGCGCCGAGCCCTGCCCGGTCTCGAAATACATCACGTTTTCGCCGACCGTGCCGCGGCGCAGCGACAGCCCCGCCTCGTGCGCCTCGCGCAACAGCGCCAGGTCGACGCCGAAACTGCGGTTGGCGGCCTCCGTGCCAGCGATCGACTGGAATACCAGATCGACCGGCGCGCCCTGCCCGATCAATCCGAGCGTGGTGGTCACATGCGTGAGCACGCAGCCCTGCGTCGGGATCTGCAGCCGCGCGATGATGCCGTCGAGCAGCCGCAGCAACTCGCCGATGACAGCCGGGTCGTCACTGGCCGGATTGATGCCGATGCAGGCATCGCCCGATCCGAGCAGAATGCCGTCGAGGATCGAGGCGGTAATGCCCCTGGCATCGTCGAAGGGATGGTTGGGCTGCAGCCGCACGCTCATCCGGCCTTTCAGGCCGATGGTGTTGCGAAAGGCCGAGGTCGCCACGCATTTTTTGGCGGCCAGGATCAGGTCCTGATTGCGCATCAGCTTGGAGACGCCTGCGGCCATTTCCGGCGTGATCCCGCGCGATATCTTCGCCAGTGTTTCCCCGGTCGCAGCGTCGGACAACAGCCAGTCGCGGAAACCGCCGACGGTGAGCGACGAGACCGCCGCAAAGCTCGGCGCATCATGGCTGTCGATGATCAGCCGGGTAACCTCGTCATCCTCATAGGGGACGACGGCCTCATTGAGGAACTGCTTGAGCGGGACGTCAGCGAGCGCCATCCGCGCCGCGATCATCTCCTCGGCGCTGTCGGCCGCGACGCCGGCGAGACGATCGCCGGAGCGCGGCGGGGTTGCCCTGGCGAGCAGTTCGCGCAGATCATCGAAGGTGTAGGAAGTGGTGTTGATGGTTCGGCGATAGACCATGACAGCTCCGCGGCCCATCCCGGGAGGGCGTGGCAACACTATCACCTCGCGCCGACAGTGCCTTGGCCGCTTCCGGAAACGACCTTCAATTGTGCCTAATTATTGGGCACGCCCAGGTCGTGCGCAGGTCACGAAAAACTGCCAAATTTTCCCGTCGGAAGGACTTATCGTCGCACGATAAGTATCTGAAAAATATGGATAAGCTCTACTGGTTGCAGAGCACAAAAATTCTCGGATTAAGAGTTTATCCACCGAACCTGCGCACAATTTGAGCTGGTCGACGGCGCTCACCCTGAGTGTCGACACGGCCGAAATTGCAGAATTCCCTAGTCGATTTTTTTTGGTGGTGCCATGTCGTCGCGGTTTTCGCTCGCAGCCAAGCTGTACTCCATCTTCGCGCTATTCGCGGTGCTGGTCGCCGTCATTACCGCCTTGTCCCACTACAACACCCGTCAAAACGACGAACTCACCGAAGC
>DATCXE010000646.1:0-3020 GCA_036565985.1 Bradyrhizobium sp. | reverse complement strand
TCGGCTGCCGCCGCTCGCCTATGCTTCTTCCGTACCCGAAGTCGAATTGGCAAAAGCGGATCCCACGCCGGCTGAATCTTCGCCCCAAGCCGAACCTTTGCCTCGACTGGAATCTTTGCCTCGAACATCTATGGCATCCGTCAAACCGCGTGCCAATCGACATTGGCACGAACCTCTCTCTCCGGCAGTGCGGCCGGCGAAAATTCAGAATGCGAAGCGAAAGCCTGCGAAGAAGGAGGCCGTCGCCGACAAACCTCCGGAGTCTGCCGACCCCAAGGCCTGCCAGGTGGCGGATTTTGACGCAGTTCGGCTGGCATTTAACTTGCCAACGGGCTGCCACTCCTAGCTACTCTGCACGAGCAGGGAACGCAGGTGGGAGACTGTGATGGACGATCCAACCGTGCGGTTGGCGCTGGAACGCCATTGGGAAGCTTCGGATGCAAGCGATTTCAACGTCGAACATGAAATCTACCGCGACGATGCAGTGCTTGATTATCCGCAATCGGGTGAACGGATCCGCGGCCGGCACAACATTCAAGAGAGCCGAACCGTCCAGCCAAACAAGAAGCGCTTTACGGTCCGTCGAATGATCGGCGGCGGCGACCTCTGGGTGACTGAATTCGTACTGACCTATGACGGCATACCATCGTATGTCGTGAGCATCATGGAATTCCGCGACGGTCTGGTGGCCCACGAAACGCAATATTTCGCCGATCGGTTCGACCCTGCGCCCTCGCGTGCGCACCTCGTTGAACGAACGGGCTAGATCACGCCAACCCAGAGCCGGGAGATGCCTCGTGTTGCTGGTTCTGGATTGCTTCGCTTTGCTCGCCACGACGTTGACAGGCCGCGTTGCACCGGATGCCTCGCCTTCGCCCGTCATGACGGCTCTGCCTTGCTGAAATCACCCTTTTCTTTTCGCCCCAGAGCATTTCCCCTTCGCCCCAAAACGCTTTATTGTGCCCCCTCGCTTCGCATTTGCTGAAGTAAAATACATGATTAATATCAAAGGCTTGTGGCGTAGCCTGCGCCTTTGGAGGGTGGTTTGACGCGCTATATTTCGACACGGGGGGAGGCTCCCGTCCTGGGTTTTTGCGATGTGATGCTGACCGGGCTTGCCCGCGACGGCGGCCTCTACGTGCCGGAGGTCTGGCCGCAGCTCTCGCATGAGACCATCGCCTCCTTCTTCGGCAGGCCCTATTGGGAGGTCGCGGTCGACGTGATCAAACCGTTTACGGCGAGCGAAATCTCCGACGCCGATCTCGGCCGCATGGCGAATGAGGCCTATGCGACGTTCCGGCATCCGGCGGTGGTGCCGCTCGATCAGGTCGGACCCAATCAGTTCGTGCTGGAGCTGTTCCACGGCCCGACGCTGGCGTTCAAGGACGTCGCGATGCAGCTGATCTCGCGGCTGATGGATCACGTGCTCGCCAAGCGCAACCAGCGCACCACCATCGTGGTCGCGACCTCGGGCGATACCGGCGGCGCCGCGGTCGATGCGTTCGCCGGCCTCGACAATGTCGATCTGGTCGTGCTGTTCCCGAACGGGCGGATCTCCGACGTGCAGCGGCGGATGATGACGACGACGGGTGCGTCCAACGTGCACGCGCTCGCGATCGAGGGCACCTTCGACGATTGCCAGGCAATCGTGAAGGCGATGTTCAACCATCACGGCTTTCGCGACGCGGTTTCGCTGTCCGGCGTCAACTCGATCAACTGGGCGCGCATCGTCGCGCAGGTGGTGTATTATTTCACATCCGCGGTGGCGCTCGGTGCGCCCGCACGCGCGGTGGACTTCACTGTGCCCACGGGAAATTTCGGCGACATCTTTGCAGGCTACGTCGCCAAGAAGATGGGCCTGCCGGTCCGCTGGCTGCGGATCGCCTCCAACGTCAACGACATCCTGCCGCGTACGCTCAAGACCGGCATCTACGAGGTGAAGGAAGTTCACGCCTCCGCTTCGCCGTCGATGGACATCCAGATATCCTCGAATTTCGAGCGGCTGTTGTTCGAGGCCAGCCGCCGCGACGCCGATACCGTTCGCCGGCTGATGGCTTCGCTGAAGCAGTCCGGGCGCTTCGTGCTGCCGGATGCGATGCTCGCCGCCATCCGCGAGGAGTTCGACGCCGGTCGCGCCGACGAGACCGAGACGGCTGCTGCGATCCGCGCCGCCTGGCGCGAGGCCGGCGATCTCATCGATCCCCATACCGCGGTGGCGATGGCGGTGGCCGATCGCGACGCCTCGGATTCGGCGATCCCCAACATCGTGCTGTCGACCGCGCATCCAGCCAAGTTTCCCGATGCGGTGGAAGCCGCCTGCGGCGTGCGGCCGCAATTGCCGGCGTGGCTCGATGGTCTCATGACCAAATCCGAACACATCACAGTGATGAAAAACGATTCAACAGAGGTTGAGAGATTCGTGCGCTCGGTGAGCCGTGCCGCGAAGCAGGGAGTTGCCGGATGAGCGTTGACGTAACCAAGCTGCCGTCCGGTCTGACTGTTGTCACCGACACCATGCCGCATCTGGAGACGGCGGCGCTCGGCGTCTGGGCCGGTGTCGGCGGCCGCGATGAAAAGCCAAACGAGCATGGCATCTCGCATCTCCTGGAACACATGGCCTTCAAGGGCACGACCAGGCGCTCGTCCCGCGAGATCGTGGAGGAAATCGAAGCGGTCGGCGGCGACCTCAACGCCGGAACCTCGACCGAGACCACCGCCTATTATGCGCGGGTGATGAAGGCCGACGTGCCGCTGGCGCTCGACGTGCTGTCCGACATTCTCGCCAATCCTTCGTTTGTGCCGGACGAACTCGAACGCGAGAAGAGCGTGATCGTGCAGGAAATCGGCGCGGCGCAGGATACTCCTGATGACGTCGTGTTCGAGCACCTCAACGAACTCTGTTTTCCCGACCAGCCGATGGGGCGTTCGCTGCTCGGCACCGCGAAGACCCTGAAGGCGTTCGATCGCGACATGCTGCGCAGCTATCTCTCGACGCATTATCGCGGGCCCGACATGGTGGT
>DATCXE010000628.1:0-4092 GCA_036565985.1 Bradyrhizobium sp. | reverse complement strand
GTTGGCTTGATCGGGAACGGCCTGAGATGTCCGCTGGCGAAGCCGGGGCCGAGCTCGCGCAGCACCGCGCCGGTTGCGACCGACGACAGGCCGAGCGTATCGATGCCGACATAAGTGTGCTGGCCGCGATAGAATTCCAGGATGTTGAACTGCACGATGCGATCGACCGCGGCGATCAGGATCTGCCGGCCGCGCAGGGCCAGCGATTTATGCGCGGCCTCAAAGTAAGGATCGCCGACGGTATTGAACACGATGTCGGCGCCCTTGCCGCCGGTGAGTTCGCGCACGCGCGCCGCGACATCGGTCGCGGAGGCGTCGATGACTTCGACCGGCGAGTTGGCGTGCCCTTCATACGCCTCAGGTTTGCGGACCACGCCGATCGCACGCGCGCCGTGCCAGCTCGCGATCTGCACCGCCGCCTGCCCGACTTTGCCGTTGACGCCCATGACCACCACGGTCTCGCCGGCCTTCGGAATGCCGACGCGGCGCAGGCCCTCCATTGCCGTAACGAAGGGAACGCCGATGCCGGCGGCCTCCTCCCAGGAAAGGCTTGCGGGCTTCTCCACCACGGCGTCGGCCTCGACCACGAGGTACGTGGCATGGGTGCCGTCGCGGCGGATGCCGAGATCGCCGGACGAGCCGAACACCTCTCGCCCGATCCAGCCCGCAGGCCCATCGATCACGACACCCGCATAGTCGCGGCCCGGCGTGCGCGGAAACACCGCGTAAGGCATCAGCCCGGTCGCGGCCTTCACATCCGACGGATTGACAGCCGCGGCCCTGACTTCGATCAGCAATTCATTGTCGCCTCGCGACAACGAACGAGTTTCGATGACGGGTGCAATCGAAGCGGCGTCGGCCGCTTTCGCCGGCAGGCGGATGCAGCGGGCCTGGACCGTGGCGGCGTTGACATCTGACTTGGGAGCCGGCTTCACGACATCTCCGGTTGGCTTGAACCCATTCTGCGGCAAGCGCCCGCTTGGCCATGAGTAGCGAACCGGTAATTTAGTGCAAGAGGCTAGTCAATTGGTGTCACTTTCGAAGGATGCCGCGACCTGCGTGCAGAAAGCTCCCTCAAAGCGGTGAAGTCGCCTCGAATGAAAGCCTCCTTCTTTGCCCGGCTCCATTTCTTCAGCTTACGTTCGTTCTCAATGGCGTCGGTAATGCGATCGAACCATTGCGAGAACACCAACGTCACCGGCCGTCGTGTCGCGGTGTACCCGCCGAGCGTTCCGGCGTTGTGCTGGGCAATCCTTATTTCCAGCGCTGTACGCGTCGTTCCGATGTAGAAGCTCCCGTCAGCGCAGCGAAGAATGTAGAGAAAAGCGCCTTCTATCACTTCGATCTCCCACCCACCGCTCTCACCCCTCATCCTGAGGAGCGACACCTTTGCCGCGTCTCGAAGGATGTGGCGCCGTCTGTGGCCACATGGTTCGAGACGGCGCTTGCGCGCCTCCTCACCATGAGGAGAGAGCGCATTTCCCTCGGCGGCTTGTCAACTCTTGCCCTTTGGGCCCTGGTGTAGAACCTCATCCTGAGGAGCGGCATCTTTGCCGCGTCTCGAAGGATGTTGGCCCGTCTGTGGCCACATGGTTCGAGACGACGCTACGCGCCTCCTCACCATGAGAGGAGAAAGCTAGGCTTTCGGCCGCTTGTCGTAAACACGTTTTGCCTTGCCGAGCGAACGCTCCAGCGTGTCGGGGGCGACAGCCCTGATACGTGCGGTGATGCCGATGGTGTTCTTGATGAAGACCGCGACCTTTTCGGCATGCGCGTCGAGGCCGCTGCCGTCCCAGCGTTCGGGGCGGGCTTCGGCGAGTACGGTCATCTCGTCCATCCGCCCTTCCCGCGTCAATTCGATGATGAAATGGCCGCCGCACCAGTCGGTCGCCAGCAGCGCTTCCTCGATCTGGGTCGGGAACACGTTGACGCCGCGCAGGATGATCATGTCGTCGGAACGGCCGGTGACCTTCTCCATCCGCCGCATGCCCGGGCGCGCCGTGCCCGGCAACAGCCGCGTCAGATCGCGGGTGCGGTAGCGGATGATCGGAAAGCCCTCTTTGGTAAGCGAGGTGAACACCAGTTCGCCCTTCTCGCCATCGGGCAGCACGGCGCCGGTCTCGGGATCGATCACCTCGGGATAGAAATGATCTTCCCAGATGTGCAGCCCGTCTTTGGTCTCCACGCATTCCTGCGCCACGCCGGGCCCGATCACTTCCGACAGGCCGTAGATGTCGGTGGCGTCCATGTCGAAAGTCTGCTCGATCTCGGCGCGCATTGCGTTGGTCCAGGGTTCGGCGCCGAAAATGCCGAACTTCAACGACGATTTGCGCGGGTCGAGGCCCTGCCGCTTGAACTCGTCCGAGATCGCCAGCATGTAGCTCGGCGTCACCGTGATGATGTCGGGCTTGAAGTCGTTGATCAGCTGCACCTGCCGCTCGGTCATGCCGCCGGAGACCGGCACCACCGTGCAGCCGAGCCGTTCGGCGCCGTAATGCGCGCCGAGGCCGCCGGTGAACAGGCCGTAACCGTAGGCGTTGTGCATCAGCATGCCGGTACGGCCGCCGGCGGCGCGGATCGAGCGCGCCATCACGTCCGACCAGATATCGATGTCGCCTTGCGTGTAGCCGACCACGATCGGCTTGCCGGTGGTCCCTGAGGACGCATGGACGCGAACCAGCTTTTCGCGCGGTACCGCGAACATGTTGAAGGGGTAGTTGTCGCGAAGATCGGTCTTCACCGTGAACGGGAATTTGGCGAGATCGGCGAGCTGCCTGAAGTCGGACGGGTGCACGCCGGCGGCATCGAACGCTTTCCTGTAATGCGCGACGTTGTCATAGGCGTGCCTGAGCGACCAGGCGAGACGCGCGGTCTGCAGCGCCATGATCTCGTCGCGCGAGGCGCGCTCGGCCTCGTCCTGCTCGGGGCGGTAGCTCGTTGCCTTGGATTGCGTGCTCGTGGCGGCCATCGCGCGTTTCCCCGTATCGTTCCTATTTGGCGTCAGTCGCCGGCAGCCAGGTGCCGGCGATGGTGCGGGAATGACCGCGGAACTCGGCGATCACGACGTCGCCGGCGGCAACGCGAACATCGTAGATCCCGGACCGCCCGCTGCGCGAGATTTCCCGCGCCGTCGCGACCAGCACGTCTCCCAGTTTTCCCGGCCGGATGAAGGCGATGTCGCATTGCGCGGCGACCGCGCGCTGATTGTGCGAGTTGCAGGCAAAGGCGAAGGTGGAATCGGCCAGCAGGAAGATGAAGCCGCCATGGGCGATACGCTGGCCGTTGACCATGTGCGGCTGCACGGTCATCGTCAGCGTGGCGTGCCCGGGCTTGATCTCGACAATCTTCATGCCGAGGCCCTGGCTGGCGTCGTCTTCCTTCCACATCGCGTCCGCGCAGGCGCGGGCGATTTCATCGGGCGACAGCGCGACGTTCATAGCGGTGCGCCCGCGCATTGAGACGGTTCCACGACGTTTTCTCCATGTGCGTACGGGCTGTTGAAGCAGCCTCTTTACGTAGTCTCTCAGTGTCGGGTCGAAGCACCCCAGGTGTCAACGATCCCTCGCAACTCCGTCATTCCGGGGCGATGCGAAGCATCGAACCCGGAATCTCGAGATTCCGGGTCTGGTCCTTCGGACCATCCCGGAATGACGAGGCAACTACACGTGGTCGTAATCCACCACGACCTTGTCCGAACAGGGCCGTGCCTGGCAGGTCAGGATAAAGCCTGCCTCCAGTTCCCACGGCTCCAGCGAATAGTTCACTTCCATCTCGGCGTCGCCCTCGACCAGCTTGGCGCGGCAGGTCGAGCACATGCCGCCCTTACAGGCGAACGGCAGGTCCATGCCGGCGCGCAGCGCCGCATCGAGGATGGATTCCTCTTCGGCGACCGGAACCTCGCGGCGCTTGCCGTCGATGATCAGCGACGCCATGGCCTTGGGCGGCGCCGACGCTTCGATGATCTTCTTCGGACGCGGCTTGCCGCCGAACTCCGAGACGAAGCGCTCGACATGAATGCGATCATCGGCAATACCGATCTCGCGGCAGGTGGCCTCGATGTCCTCGCTCATCCCGGCGGGACCGCAGATGAAG
>DATCXE010000621.1:0-2190 GCA_036565985.1 Bradyrhizobium sp. | reverse complement strand
GGGCTACGCCTGCGACATCACGAAGCCGGAAATGATTCGCCAGGTGGCTGGCGCCATCGAAGCAGACCTCGGACCGGTTTCCATCCTGCTCAACAACGCCGCCAGCAAGACCCGCGACGCCGACGCGTTCTTTGCGCCGGTCGCGACGTTCTCCGCGGACACCTGGCGCGAGATCATGTCCGTCAATCTCGACGGCATGTTCAACGTCGCCCAGGTATTTGGAACCCTTATGGCCGAACGCGGCTACGGCAGCATCGTTCAGACCGCGTCGATCTATGGCCTGATGGCGCCGGACCAGCGCATCTATGAGGGTTCCGAGTATCTCGGACGCGCGATCAACACCCCCGCGGTCTACACCGCGTCAAAGGCCGGCGTGATCGGATTGACCAAGCACCTCGCCACCTATTGGGGCGCACAGGGCGTTCGCGTCAACACGCTGACCCCGGGTGGCGTCGAGAGCGGGCAGAACGATACGTTCAAGCAGCGCTACGGTGCGCGCGTTCCGCTCGGCCGGATGGCGCGCGCGGACGAGATGGTCGGCGCCGTGCTGTTCCTGGTCTCCGATGCGGCATCCTATGTCACCGGTCAGAATATCGCGGTCGACGGCGGCTTGAGCGCATGGTGACGCGATCCCGATGATCAAGCGCCTGATCCAGAACACGGTCATCTCGACTGTCGCGTTTGGCGCCGCCGCAATTCTCGGTCTGATCGTTATCCCGGTGATCATCCGCACCTGGGGCGTGACCGAGTTCGGCCTCATCGTCATCACGCGGCTGCTGCTGCCCTCCGGCATGATGGCCGTCCTCGACTTCGGCCTGTCGGAGGTCGCGACCCAGGTCGTCGCCCGCGCCAGGGAACATCGCGATTGGGACCGGGTCGGCCGCCAGCTTTCGTTTCTGACTGTCGTATCGATCCTGCTGGCGGTGACGCTGAGCGCTTCGATCTGGCTGGGGGCGCCCTACATTAGCGCCGTCATGAAGGTGGACGCCGCCCATGCCGACCGGTTCATCAGCATATTGCACTATACGGCGCTGGCGAATCTCGTGCTGGTCCCGGCGCTGGTTTGGGAAGGGACGGTCAAGGGGTTCGAACGCTACAACCTGCTGCGCCTGTCGGAGTTCACGACGACCTTGGCCTACGTGGCGCTGACCGTGTGGGCCTCCACGGCTTCGGTCTCGTTCGAGATTGTCGCCTACATCTTTCTCGCCACCCTCGTGGCACGCGCGCTCGCGGTGCTGATCGCCACCATCGCCGCGCTGACGAACAAGCGCGCGAAGTTCGGCGCCTGGACCGCGCCAATTCGTCGCGAGTTGTCGCATCGCTGCCTGCTGCTGCTCCAGGGCAAGCTGATCGGCGGCATCACCGGCCCGATTCAACCGTTGCTCGTCGGACTTCTGTTTGGGCCGACCGCCGTCGGCATCTACGATGCGCTGGTCCGGCTGTCGCGCGTATCCAAGGCCGTGGTCAGCCTCCTCACGTCGGCCTTGCTGCCGGTCGCGAGCCGGCTGGACGAGCGCGGCAGTTCGACGACATTCCAGCGCCTCGGAGAACTCGGCCTCGTCATGCTGCCGATGCTTACGTTGCCGCCGCTCGCGGCGGCCGCAATCCTTTCGCCCCAGATCATGCAACTGTGGATCGGCCCCCTGCTCGCACCCTACGCTTCCTGGATGGGCGTCAGCTTTGTGATTCCAATCTGTGCGCAATATCTGACGATCGGCAGCGTCATATTCCTGACGCGCACCGAGATCCAGGCGCGACTCAACTTGCTGCTGGGCCTGCAATTGTTCATCTGGGCCGCGCTCTCCGCCGCAACGGTTTCTGTCTTTGCCGAGCGCGCATTCATTCTCGGCCAGGCAGTCGCAAGCCTTGTGGTGCTGCCCTGGCAAATCGAAACGCAGCGCCGCGCTCTGGATCTCGACCGCCGTGCCTTCGCCAGAGCCATGGGAACCCAGCTCGCCATCCTCGCAATTGGAAGCATTCTGCTGTGGATATCAATGAGTTACATTCAGATTGACAGCCTGATAAAATTAGCCTTGGTAGCCGCCACGTTCTGCCTTACCAGTTGGGTCGCGCAATACTTCCTCGTTCTGGACAAGAGGCACCGCGCCGTTTTTCCGGCAATCGGCCACTTGATGGGGGTGACGCCCCGAAAGAAGCAATGCACCGAAAGCTGACTGGATCGACGGAATG
>DATCXE010000595.1:0-2177 GCA_036565985.1 Bradyrhizobium sp. | reverse complement strand
CGCCAATGGCGGCGCGCCGTTCTCGGACCCGCGTTCGGTCAGCCCGGCACGGCCGCGCGCCCTCTATGCGGGCGTGAAGGCGACGTTCTGAAACGAACGGCGCCCGGGGATCCGCCGGACAGGTCAACCGCGCCTGCCGCGAACGGTTGGCCGGGTGATGCGCAGGCGGCCATGCGTGCGCGGGAGAAACTGCTTCCCCCTGGTGCTGAGAAAATCGAGCATCGCCTGCGCCGGCGGCAGCAAGACCTTGTCCTTGCGGGAGAGCGCGAACCATTGCCTGATGACGGGGAGGCCAGCGACGTCGAGGGTCGTCAGTCGCCGTTCGTCGAGTTCGGTGGCGACCGTGTGCGCGGAAATGAATGCGATGCCGAGACCTGCAATCACCGCCTGCTTGATGGTCTCGTTGCTGCTCATGGCAAGGCCGATCTTCGGGCGGATGCCGGCGCCTTCGAACAACTGCTCCATCAGGCCGCGCGTGCCGGATCCGGGCTCGCGCGTCAGAAAAGTTTCGCCGGCGAGTTCGCTCGGCGCGATGCGGGATTTTCGGGCCAGGCGATGCGCGGTCGGCGCGATGATGACATGGGGGTGATCGCCGATCAGGTGAACGTTCATGTCGATGTCGGCCGGTGGGCGGCCCATGATAGCAAAGTCGAGATCATAGCCGTGCAACGCGGTGCCGATCTCCTGCCGGTTTCCGATAAAGAGCGTGACGTCGATGTTCGGGTGCAGCTTCGAAAACCCCGAAATCATGAACGGCACGAAATATTTCGCGGTCGAGACGGCGCCGATCGAGATGCGGCCCGCGGTCTTCCCCGCCATCATCTCCAGCGTGGTTTCGCAATCGGTGATCGCGGCCTCGATCCGGTCCGCCAGCGCGAGCACTTCACGTCCGGCATCCGTCAGCAGCATGCCGTCGCCGGTGCGCTGGATCAGGGGCAGGCCTGCGAGTGCCTGCAGGTTGCGAAGCTGCAGCGTGACCGCGGGCTGGGTGAGATGGAGCGCTTTGGCCGCTGACGTGACCGACCTGCTTTTCTGAACCGCGGCCAGCGCACGCAACTGGCGGATCGTCAATTCCCGCAGCATCCGACCTGCCATGGCTATCACCATTATAAAAAAAAGTTTGCCACGGTCAAAGATAACAAAATTTTACTAATTCAGCAAATTGCGTTTCGCTGAGGCCGCGCATCGCCAGACCGGCGAGACGCCTTGAGAGCTCCGACAGAGGGCACCGGGAGACGTTCATGGACGAGCGCGTGACGTTGCGTTCACATCTCGATCGGTCCGCGTTGCAGACGCCCCACGGCGCTGCGCTGGGAGACGTGATCAAGGCGATTGCCGCCGCGGCGATCGAGCTTGCCTTGCTGATCGCGGATGGGCCGCTCGCCGGCATTACCGGACGGAACGGGGGCATCAACCCCGACGGCGACCAGCAAAGGGATATCGATGTCGCCGCCGATGAGATCATACGGCGCGCCTTGCGCGGCACCCCGGTGGCGGCTGTTCTCTCCGAGGAGGCGGAGTTGCCGGAAACCCTGCGGCCCGCAGCACCGTTCTGTGTTGCGATCGATCCGCTCGACGGATCGGCCAACCTCGACAACAACATTTCGGTCGGCACCATCTTTTCGATCCGCCCCAGGGGCAACGACCTGCTTTCGACCTTCTTCGAGCCGGGTACGGCGCAGTGCGCCGCGGGCTTCATCGTTTACGGTCCGCAGACCACGCTGGTCCTCGCGTTCAACGCGCGCGTCGATATCTTCATTCTCGACCGGCAGGCGCGGGAGTTCCTGCTGATCCGGCAGGCCGTGCAGATCGCGCGTCATACGCCGGAGTTCGCCATCAACGCCTCCAACCGGCGTCACTGGCATGGCCCGGTCCGCACCTACATCGACGAATGCCTCGCCGGCATCGACGGCGGCGGCGAGGCCGATTTCAACATGCGATGGATCGGCTCGCTGGTTGCGGAGTCGCTGCGCATCCTGGTGCGCGGCGGCGTGTTTCTTTATCCCGCCGACGCCCGCCCGAGCTATCGCGAGGGGCGGCTTCGGCTGCTGTACGAAGCCCACCCGATGGCGCTGGTGATGGAATGGGCGGGTGGCGCGGCAACGACCGGCCGTCGGCGAATTCTGGAACTGGCGGCGAAGACCCCGCACCAGCGGGTGCCGCTGATCATGGGATCC
>DATCXE010000576.1:0-2061 GCA_036565985.1 Bradyrhizobium sp. | reverse complement strand
ACGGTCATCTCTGGGAGGTCGCGCACAATCCGGGATTTCCGCTAACCGACGATGGCCGGCTGACTCTTCCGGACTAGAGCGGTTTCGAGCGAAGTGGGCACCGGTTCGCGTGAAGAAAACGCGACAAAACAAAAGCTAGAGCGCTACTTGCAGCGCTGCAGCTTCACCGCGCTGCCCTGATCGAGCCGCATCTCGATATGGTCGGCGTCGATCTCTTGCAGCGTGTAATCGGTGTGGCCGTCACTGATCTGTCCAGTGGTGAAGGCGTCAGTCACGCGATAGCGCGACGGCCCAGCCTGCGTCACCGAACGGTTGCGATAAGCGGGCACGCCGCCGTTGCTGTCACGGCGCTGGTTGCCGGAAAACTCGATCACGCGCTTGCCGGCGCAATCGATCGGGCCTTTTTTGTTGCTCGCACTCTCGCCCCAGCGGCCGGACACCGGATAATCATCGGCGAGCGCCGGCGCGGCGAGGGCGCCGAGCAGCAACAGGCACGGGATGATCCTGCGCATGATAAAAAGGTCGCACCACGCCGGATAAAAGCAAGGGCGATCCGGCTCGATGCTTAACGGCGCTTTGTCGCGCAGAGGTAGTTCAAGTCTTGCGGTAGGCCGCAAGGAACGTGCGCACTGCGATGCCGACGACATGGTCGATGCGTTCCGGCGTCGGCGGCGGGCCGAAATTGAACAACATCGGCTTGAACATGGTGGCATGGCAGGTTTCGATGAACTGCGAGGCCGCTACCTCGCAGTCCTCGATGACGAGGACGCCGGCCTCCACCTGGGCCCGCAGGTAATCGGTGAGCTTGGCGATGCCAATTGCTGGGCCTGACTCATAAACCTTGCGGCCAAGATCCGGCATGCGTTCGGCAACCGCGATCACGGTCCGGAATGAGGAGAGGCGGCCGGGGTCGGAAATCGCATTTACGAAGGCCTTGCCGTGGGTCAGCAACACGGCCTCCACGTCATGATCGGCGGGATCGAATTCGAAAACGCCCTTTTCCTGCATCGCACATTCGCCTTGCACGATGGCGGCAAACAGCTCGTCCTTGTCCTTGAAATAGACATAGAGCGTGCCCTTGGAGACGCCCGCCTCCTTGGCGATGTCCATCATGCTGGCCGCGTCGAACCCCCGCGTAAGGAATATCGCCCGCGCGCCCTCGATGATCTGGCGCCGCTTGGCATTGTCCTCATCGGCCGGGCGGTCGATTACCAGGGCCTCGGTCATGGCGGTGTCCCCTTACAAGCGGAGAGGCCGGATCGGGCTGGAAGGTTCCCTCCCGTATCCGCGAGCCTCGTCCATTCGTCTATATGACCCATCCATCAATAAAATTCAATGACCGAACCGTTCGGTCATTATTGACATCCTTGGAGGCCGAGCCTAGTTAGCCACCTTGACCGAACCGTTCGGTCAATGGAGATGGCAAATGTTGCAGCGCACCAAAGTCCGCGAAACCTCCCAATTCGCCGTGGTCCGGTCTCAGGAAGATGTACCGGATAGCCAGTCCGGCGCTGCCCAGGCGGCTGAAGCCAGAGCGCCGGGCACGGAAGATCCGCAGGGGCGGGGCCCTGAAGTGCCCGCCATCGCCGCGCCGGTTTCGCGTAAGGCGCGGGCGGCGGCCGCCCTCAAGGCCAATCGGAAGCGCCTGCTGATGGGCGTCGCAGCCGTGCTGCTTCTGGGTGCCGGATGGTTCGGTTACGAATACGCGACGGTCGGCCGCTTCATCGTCTCGACCGACGACGCCTATGTGCGGGCCGACGCCACGACGCTGGCCGCCAAGGTCTCCGGCTACGTCGCCGCCATCGCCGTTGCGGATAACACCCGCGTCCGTGCTGGCGACGTCATCGCCCGCATCGACGATGTCGACTATCGGCTGGCGTTGGACGCCGCCCGCGACAAGGTCGCCACCCAGCAGGCGACGGTCGCGCGCATTGGCGAACAGATCACGGCGCAGCAGGCCGCCGTCGCCCAGGCCAAGGCGCAGATCGCGTCCACGCAGGCGGTGGAGCGGCGCACCCAGTCCGAGCTGCGCCGTCAGCAGGCGCTGGCAGGCAAGGAATT
>DATCXE010000572.1:0-5377 GCA_036565985.1 Bradyrhizobium sp. | reverse complement strand
TTCTTGCCGCGCGACTCGGCGTCTTCATCGTCGGATTTCTCGCCCGGCATCGGCCGGTTGAAATCGGCTCCCGCGAGCGCCGCGATCTTCTCGCCGAGTTGCTCGCGCAGCACGCGGGTCTTGACCTCCTCCACCTGCCCTTCGGCAAGTTCGCCGAGCTGGAACGGTCCGTAGGAAACCCGTATCAGCCGGTTCACCTCCAGCCCGAGATGCGCCATGACGTTGCGCACCTCGCGGTTCTTGCCTTCGCGGATCGCAAACACCAGCCACACATTGGCGCCCTGGTCGCGCTCCAGCGTCGCGTCGATCGAGCCGTACTTGACGCCGTCGACCTCGACGCCTTTTTTCAGCTCGTCGAGCTGGGCCTGCGTCACCTCGCCATGGGCGCGCACGCGATAGCGCCGCAGCCAGCCGGTGTCAGGGAGCTCGAGCGCGCGCGCCAGCCCGCCGTCATTGGTCAGCAGCAAGAGGCCCTCGGTGTTGAAATCGAGCCGGCCGATCGAGATCAGCCGCGGCAGGCCTTCCGGCAGATTGTCGAACACCGTCGGCCGCCCCTCGGGATCGGCATGGGTCGTCATCAGGCCGCGCGGCTTGTGGTACATGAACAGCCGCGTACGCTCGCGCGGCGGCAGCACCTTGCCGTCGACGGCGATCACGTCGTTGGCGGTGACGTCGAGCGCCGGCGAATTGATGACGCGGCCGTTGACGGTGACGCGGCCCTGCGTGATCATTTCCTCGGAATCGCGGCGCGAGGCGAGGCCGGCGCGGGCCACCACCTTGGCGATGCGCTCGCCGGCCTTTTTCGGCTTCGGCTCGGCGCGCGGCGCGCGCTTGTCGAAATCGGGCGTGCGCTCGCGATAGGCGCCACGGCCGCCAAACGCGGGACGCTTTGCAAAGATCCTGCTGTCGTCCTCATTCTCGCGGCGCGGCCGATCGTCGCCCGCTTCGCTGCGCGGATGCTCCTGCCAGTCGGTGCGGCCTTCGGGGCGCTGACGGGGACGGTCGAACTTCGGCCGATCTTCACGCGAACGCGAAAACCGGGGACGTTCTTCGCCGCTTCGGTCGTCGCGGGACCGGTCAAAGCGCGGCTTGTCAAAACTCCGCGCGCCTTCGCGCGACGGCCGGGAATCGCGCTCGCCGTGATCCTCGCGCTTCTGCCACGGCTTTGAATCGCCGCGATCCCGACCACGATCGGGACGGTCACCAAAGTCCTTGCGCGGGCCGCGATCGGGCGCGCCTCGGGAGAATTTTCGATCGCTAAACTTTCTCTCAGGCCGATCGCCACGGGGGCGATCACCATCGCGCGACGGCCGGGCGCCATAGGGCCGATCGCCGCGCGGACGGTCGCCGTCCTTGCGAAAACCTTCGCCGCGCGGCGCATAGGGCCGCTTCTCGCCGCCACCTTCTCGCGGGGTATAGGGCTTCCTGTCGCTAAATTTCCTGTCGGAAGACCGTCCAACCGGGCGTGCATCGTCGCGCTCCCGGCGCGGCGGACGGTCGTCGCGGCTAAAATTCGGCCGATCGCCGCGCGGCTTGAACGGACGGTTGTCACCACCATCATCGCGCGGACGAAAATCCTTACGCGGTCCACGGTCCGGACGATCACCAGTGGGACGATCCTCGCGGTTGAAACGTCGCGGACGATCACCGGTGTCGCTGTCGCGACCTCGGGTAAACGGCCGATCGCCGCGCGGGCGCGGCGGACGGTCATCGCCGTCCCGCTTGCCGGCGTAGGGCTTGCCCCCACCCGCATAAGGCTTCTTGCCAAACGACCTGGCGCCCTCGGACTTCCCGGCATAGGGACGCCGCTCGCCGTCGCCGTCACCCTTGCCGGCAAATCCACGCTTGGCGAACTTCTTCTCCGGCCCCCTCGCCGCCCCTGAGCGGCCCTTGCCACCGCTCTTGCCTCCGCCGGGCCGGTCGCGCCGGCCGCGGGAATCGTTGTTTTTGTCGCTATCGCGGGGCATGAATGGTCTCTCGGGTACGAATGAATTGGGCAATCAGAAGCGGATGGGCTGTCATAGCGATAACGCGCGCGCACTTTGCTCAAGGCGCATTCTCACGCAAAACCGGTATCCGCGTTTGCTGAAGGCGGCTCTCATAGCAGGTTTCTTCCAATGATACGAGGCATGACTGCCCCTTCTTTCATGGATTTGGCGCTCAAAACCGCGGAAAACGCCGGAAAAGCCGGCGAAGTTCCGATCGGATGCGTCATCGTCAGGGGGTATGAGGTGATCGCCACTGCCGGCAACCGGACGCTGACCGACCGCGACCCGACCGCGCACGCCGAGATCCTGGCGATCCGGCAGGCCGCCGAGGTCATCGGGACCGAGCGGCTGGTCGACTGCGACCTCTACGTCACCCTGGAGCCCTGCACGATGTGCGCGGGCGCGATCTCGTTCGCACGAATCCGGCGGCTCTATTACGGCGCCGCCGATCCCAAGGGCGGCGCGGTGGATTCCGGCGTGCGGTTCTTCGCCCAGCCGACCTGCCACCACGTGCCGCAGGTCTACTCGGCGCTGGGCGAGACTGAAGCCGCAGCGCTGCTCAAGGATTTTTTCAAGGTGCGGCGGTAGGCGCGATCCCACCAAACCCACCACCGTCATCATCCGCGAAGGCGGATGATCCAGTATTCCAGTGACAGTCGTGGTTAATCGAGGGGCCGCGGCGTACTGGGTACCCGCCTTCGCGGGTACGACGAGTTCGGATCAGGCCGCCAGAAAAAACTCCCTCAGCAATCTCGCCGTCGCTTCCGGATTCTCCTCGGTGAGGAAATGCCCCGAATCCACCGGCGCCCCCTCCACCTTCGTCGCCCATTTCTTCCACGTATCGAGCGGCGTCGTCGCAGCACTCGCAACACCCGCATCGCCCCACAGCGCCAGCATCGGAATCGTGATCTTCTTGCCGGCGTCGAAATCGGCCTTGTCGATCTCGTAGTCGGCATAGGCGCCGGCGCGGTAGTCCTCGCACATCGCGTGAATTCGGGCGGGATCGCGGAACGGCGCGAGATAGTGCTCCAGCGCACGTGGATCGATCGCATCCAGCGTTTTTGTCTTCGTCTGGCTCGCCATCTTCTGCCGGAGGAAAAACTCGCCATTACTTGCGACCAGTTTTTCCGGCAGCGGATAAGGCTGCGCCAGGAAAGCCCAATGGTAGATCTTGAGCGCGGAGAGCCGGTTCAATTTCTCCCAGTAGTCATAGGTCGGCGCGATATCGAGCACCGCGAGCTTCGACAGCCGGCCGGGATGATCGAGCGCCAGCCGATACGAAACGCGCCCGCCACGATCGTGACCGGCGAGCGCGAAATGCACATGGCCGAGTTGCTCCATCGCCTCGATCATCACTTTCGCCATCGCCCGCTTGGTGTAAGGCGTGTGGTTCGCATCGCTGTCGGGCATGTCCGACCAGCCATAGCCCGGCAGGTCGGCGATGATCAGCGTGAACTTGTCAGCGAGCTGCGGCGCGACCGTGTGCCACATCACATGTGTCGATGAAAATCCGTGCAGCAGCAACAGCGGCGGGCCCTTGCCGCCGACGCGGGCAAAAATGCGGCCCGACGAGGTGTTGATCCATTCGGAGGCGTATCCGGGAAACAGATCGGCAAGATCGGGCATCTTCTCACTCTCCTGTCATCATCCGCGAAGGCGGATGATCCAGTAAACACCAGCATTGCAGTCAACAACAACCGCCGCGGCGTACTGGATACCCCGCCTGCGCGGGGTATGACGGCTGTACGCGATTGCTTCAAACTTTGTTTGCCGTTGCCGCTGGCAGATCGCAGGTTTATGCCATCCCCCAAGCCCGACCAACAGCAACAACACGCGAGGAAACCAGATGTCGATCGATTTTGAAATCCCGGCCGAAGCCAAGGCAATCCGCGAAAAGGTCCGCAAATGGGTGCATGACGAGTGCATCCCGGCGGAAAAGGAACTCGAGACCAAGCCGCTCGCCGAAGTGCTGGGCCCCTTGCGGAAAAAGGCCCGCGCACAGGGGCTGTGGTGCCCGTTCGTCCCGAAGGAGTATGGCGGCATGGGGCTCGGCCCGCTCGCCAACGCGCTGGTGCAGATGGAGCTCGGCGAGAGCATGCTCGGCGCGCTCTCGATGAACACGCAAGGCCCCGACGATGCCTCGATGATGACGATCCTTACCCATGGCACGGAATATCAGAAGGAAAAGTTCCTTAAACCCCTGCTCAATGGCGACAAGCGCATCTGCTTCTCGATGACCGAAAAGGCCGCCGGCGCCGACGCCACCGGCATGCAAACGACTGCTGTGAAGGACGGCAACGAAAACTACGTCCTCAACGGCGAGAAGTGGTTTTCCTCCTCCGCCAGCGTCGCCGACATGGCGCTGGTGATGGCCAAGACCGACCCGAACGCGCCGCGCCACAAGCAATACTCGACCTTCATCGTCGAGCTGCCGAACCCCGGCTACAAGATCAAGCGCAACGTCGCGAACATGGCGATCGAGGGCCCTTATGATGACGTGATCCACGGCGGCCACTCCGAGATCGAGATCAGGGATCTCAAGGTATCGGCCGACAATCTGGTCGGCGGTGAAGGCAACGGCTTCAACATGGGCCAGCACCGCCTCGCCTATGGCCGGCTGCGCCACGGCATGCACAACGTCGCCAAGGCGCAGCGCGCGCTCGACATGGCGGCGGCGCACGTCACCAAGCGCTCGACCTTCGGCCAGTTGCTTGCCGACCGCCAGGCCGTGCAGTTCATGCTCGCCGACTGCGCCAGCGAGCTCTATATCGGCCGCCTGATGCTGCTGCACATCGCCTACAAGGCCGAAAAGGGCCTCGACATCCGTCAGGAAAATTCGATCGCAAAAATCTTCCATGCCCACATGGTGCACAAGGTGATCGACACCGCGATCCAGCTCCACGGCGCGCTCGGCTTCAGCCAGGATACGCCGCTGGCGAAGTGGTACACCCAGGTGCGCGCGCAGCGGCTGGTCGACGGTCCCGACGAGGTGCACAAGTGGAAAATCGGCAAGAACGTCATCAAGGCGTTCCGCGAGCACGGCACCACGGCAAGCGCTGCGGGCGGCGATTTGCTGTAGTCGCGTCGTTCCGCAGTCGTCGTCATTGCGAGCGCAGCGAAGCAATCCACATCTCTGCACGGGGACAGGTGGATTGCTTCGTCGCTTTGCTCCTCGCAATGACGGAGCAGGCACACTCTCACAACACGGCAGGGTAAGTCACACCTTCTGACCCTTATCGAGCCGTGCAGTTCCCCGGCGGCTGTGGCAAGCTCCACGCGCGACTTCCTCATCCCATTTATGCAGTTTCCTAACCGGGGAGGACAGCCATGGTAGCTTATGTCGTGCTCGCCAATTTCACGGAGCAGGGAATCCGCAACGCCAAGGAATC
>DATCXE010000562.1:0-20510 GCA_036565985.1 Bradyrhizobium sp. | reverse complement strand
TTCCGGGTTCGATGCTTCGCATCGCCCCGGAATGACGAACCAACTATTTCCGCAGTCGCCGCCTGCTGTGGCCGCCGCCGGCGGTGGCCATCCGCATCAGTTGCGGGACCATGCCCATCAACTCGCTACCGCCTGCGCCGCCGATCATGCCCATGTGTTCGCCGCCGAAGCCGCTGCCGGCCGAAATGCCTGCGCCAAAGCCGCCGCCGCCCATCATGCCACCGAACCCTCCGCCGCCGTTTTCCATCGTGCGGCTCATCATCGGGCCCATGGTCTGCATCATCATCGCGAAGCGGCGCTTGCCCATTTTCGCCTTCATCATCTCCAGCATTGGCGCCATCTGCGTCATCATGTCTTCACCGCCGCCTCCGCCACTGAGACCCGCAAACTGCGCCTTTGCCGGCATCGATGTCAGCGTAAACAACAACAGCAGCGTGGCTGCGTGGCAAACGACCTTGTCAGCTCCAGTCATGGTTCTGTTCCTCATGCGCCGGCGGCCGCGGACGCGGCGCCATTGGGACGCATGGGGCGAGGCTAGGAACGGGCGGCGGGCCGATCTGTGCGAAAGGTCACGCTGCCTTGCGTCCCAGCGCTTTCTGCATGGCCAGCACGCCCAGATCCATCTGCGCGTCCATGTAGGGTGCGATCTCGTTCGGCAGCACGTCGGCGGTCCATACGAAGCGGGTGCGGCCATCGCCCGCGTCAAAGACCTGGGCCGAGGCGCTGTGCTGTCGGATGCGTTCGCTGACGATGGCGTAGACCAGCCGCCGCTTGTCGTCGTCGCAGTCGACCAGGATCTCGCGCGCTACGGTGCCGTTGGCGAATGTCACGATGCGCGCATCGCCGTCGAGTTTGGTGTCGGTCACGAAGCCGGGCACCAGCCGCGTATGCAGCGCGCCGAAATCACGCAGCGCATCCCAGACGTCGCCGGGATTGGCGTCGATGATGATGTCCTTCTGGATGGAGGCCATGGGTGCGGTCCTTATCTAGGTAATTTGGGTGTTCGTCATTGCGAGCGAAGCAAAGCAATCCATCTCGCGATGTGCCGAGGCATGGATTGCGTCGTCGCTTCGCTCCTCGCAATGACGGTGGAGGGATTGGTTCGGCGCCTACGTACAAACCGCCTCGACATTGTTGCCATCGGGGTCGACCAGGAACGCTGCGTAATAGGTCGGGCTGTAGTCCGTCCGCGGTCCGGCGCCGCCATTGTCGCGGCCGCCGGCTTTCAGGCCTTCGGCGTGAAATTTCTGGATCGCCGCATGATCCCTGGCGCGGAACGCGACATGCGCGGCTGATCCGGCTGAGCCCTTGTGCAGATGCAGCCAGAGCGCAGGCGCGTCCTTCGGCCCAAAGCCCGCGCCGGAATCGTCGCGCGAGCACAGCACAAAGCCTAACGGCGCGAGCGCTGCCGTATAGAAGCGCACGCTGGCGTCGAGATTTCCGACGCGTAATCCGATGTGGTCGTACATGGTGTTCTCCAGTCAAAAGCGCGCGACGTCGCGCGGCCTGGAGCAACCCTAGTCAGTTGAGGGCCAGACGTTCTTGGAGAATCTTGCGCTTCCCGCGGGAAGCCTGTCGGAACTTCAGCGGCGAGGCGCCGGCGGCGCGATGGAAGGTGCGCACGAAATTGGAGAGATCGGCAAAGCCGACGTCATAGGCGATATCGGTGATCGGGCTGTCGTCATCGGCAAGCCGCCGCGCCGCGTGGCGCAGCCGCGAGCGCAGCAGATATTGATGCGGGGTTACGCCGAGCACGTCCGAAAACAGCCGCAGGAAATGGAACGGGCTGATTCCGGCCTGCCCGGCGGCGTCCTCCAGATTGATCTGACGGTGCGAATGGGCATCGATCCACAGCGCCGTTTCCACCGCGCGGCGGCGGTCGCGCGCTGCATCCGGACCCGATTTGCGCGGCTTGCCGGACACCACCTCGACAAAGCGGCTCGCCAGCACCTGGCCGATTTCGTCAAGGCCGATGTCGCTGTTGCCATCTGCTGCCGATTGCGCCAGTTCCCCGAGCACCACCAGTTCCGGCAGCGGCGCCACGGACCCGACTTGCCAGGGTGTCCGGCTGTCGCCGATCGCTTCCACCAGTTCAGGCCCGATGAAGAACGACAGGCACTCGTCGCCGCAGACGTGGTCGTGGGTACAGGTGTATTCGTCGCCGGGATGGCCGATCAGCACCGATCCCGCCACGAGTTCGCTGAACTTGCCGCGGCAGTGCAGGCCGAAACTGCCCTTGCGCACGTAGGAGATCGAGTGACAGCGATGCTGCTCCGCGAACGGCCTGTCGCCGGGCCCCGCGCTGCAGCGGAAGTCGGACACCGATATCGATTTGCGCTCGATGAGCAGCTTCGCGATCATCGCGCAAATCTAGTGATGGTGCCGTGGCGGCGCAACGGGCAGCAGCACCTTGAACAGCGTCTTGCGCGATGGGGCGGGAGCCCTCGATCGAGAGCGCGCGGCGATCACTCGGGGAAGGGCAAGTTGGCGCTTGGCGGACGGCGCGGGGTCGGCTAATCATGGGGAGCATGAGTGGTCACCGATTTTCCGAAAGGATCATGCTCAAAGCAGAAGCGCAAACGCGGGCGTAGTTCAATGGTAGAACGGCAGCTTCCCAAGCTGCATACGAGGGTTCGATTCCCTTCGCCCGCTCCAACTCAACAAACCGCTATAAACAAGGCACTTTTTGTAATTTCTGGAAAGTGACTAAGTCGTCGCCCCGAGGAATTCATACAACAGCTGTACAAATCTCGAATGGGTCAGTGGCGGCCCTTGCCGCAACTCTGATGCAACGAGCAGCCGGGTGTCGTAGTTGGTCGTTCGCGCTTCGCCGACTTCCGAAGGGGCTTCTGAACAGGAGGCAGCCCGACAGCAATTGACGTCCCCCAACCCCGGACGCGATCCTCACACATGCGAAAAATGACGAACAAGTAGTAGATTCGATTTGCCACAATCGATCTAGGTCAGAGGCGCGGGGTGCCGGTGGGCACGGATAGCGACGAACGGTGCTTTCTCCGCCGCGGTCCTCCCGCCACTCGGGTGCTCGCTCGGTCCGGACAAGCACGAGCGAAGGCGCGTCGCTCCCGTCGCATCGCCGGCCGGCGGACCCGGACCGCGCATCGCCCTCGCGCGTTCGTTTGCGTGAATTGCGACTGTCGAAGCGGCGACACGGCCGGCCGATCTCATTAGTCGGATTCATGCGAAGAATTATTATCATGAATTTGACTTAGTCCGAGAAGGCCGACATCCTTCCGAGGATGGGTATCCGGTTCCCCACCGCAGTAGGCAAGCTTTACGCGCAGCTCAGGGCCGGCGCGCCCTCGGGCGACGACGTGATCCGCAAGCCCGTCGCGGGGGCTCGGTGTCCCCGATGACGCGCATCGCGATCGAGCATGGGCTGGTGCTCACGATGGACCGAACGGACCGGGTCATCGAGGACGGGCGGGTGGTGATCGAAGGCCGCGACATCGTCGCAGTGGAGTCTTGCACCGCCGATCCCGCACCGAATTGCGATCTCGTCATCGATGCCACCGGCAGAATCGTGCTCCCGGGGCTCGTCAATTCCCACACGCATCTCTGCATGGTGTTCGGCCGCACGATCGGTCCGGAGCGGCGCCTCCTCGAGTGGCTCGATCTGCTGATGCCGATGATGGCCGCGATGGACGAGGAGGCGCTCTACGTCGCGGAACTGCTCGGTTGCGTCGAGAACATCAAGAACGGCAACACCTGCCTGGTCGAAAATATCTTCATGCCGCCGCACGCGACCGGGGATGTCGAGGACGCGGCGTTCCGTGCGCTTCGCGACAGCGGCATCCGGGGCACCGTCGCCCGCGCCACCGAGGCGCGGCATTTCGATCCGCGGTTCTGCGAGACCGCGGGAGAGCAGGCGGATCGGGTCGCGCGCCTTGCGGGACGCTGGCACGGATCGGAGGGCGGTCGTCTGCGCCTGTCGATCGGTCCGCTTCTGCCCTGGGTCCTGGACGAGCAAGGGTTCCGTGAAACGCGCCGGATTGCGCGCGACAACGGGCTGTCCCTCCACATGCACGTGGCCGAGTCGCCCGAATTCAACCTGATGATTGCTCGCCATTTCGGCCGCGACATCCGGCAAGTCGAACTGCTCGAAGAGGTCGGGTGCCTCGGCCCGGACGTGCAGGCCATCGCCTGCTCGGACGTCTCGGCGCGCGAAATCGAACTCTTGGCCGCGAGCGGCACCGCCGTCCTGTTCGACCCCCAGACGCGTCTGTTCTGGGGTACCGGCTTTCCGCCGATCAGGGACTTCCTGACGGCGGGCATCACCTGCGGCGTCGCGACCAACGGCGCCGCCGCCAATTGCGGGCAGGATCTCTTCGAGAGCATGAAATACGCCTGTGCGACCGCCAAGACCGCCGCGAACGATCCGCGTGCGCTCACCGCTGCGCGCGCGCTCCGGATGGCGACCGCGGAAGGCGCGCGGGCGATCGGGCGGATCGATACGGGATCCATCGAGGTGGGCAAGCGCGCCGACCTGATCACGGTGGAGGCAAGGCAGCCGCATCTCGCGCCGCTGTTCGATCCGGAGAAGGCGCTCGTCTACAGCGCGCGCGGCGGCGACGTCCGGGATGCGGTGATCGACGGACGCGTCGTCATGCGGGATCGCAAGGTCCTCACGGTCGACGAGAACGCTCTTCTCGGAGAGGCCGAGCGGGTGGCGCGCCGCTGCGCGGCCCGTGCGGGTATCGTCCTTCCGGCCGCGCAGGTTCACAACCATGCTTAAGTTGCTCTCCATGGCCGCGGCGATGATCGTCTGGGGGGTGGTGTCGCTGACGCTGCCACCCGAGATATTCCCGGGCCCGATCGAGACCGCGCGCACCCTGTTGGGCGAGATCGCGAAAGGGGAGCTGTGGACCGATCTCGCCATGACGATGCTGCGCGTGGTGGCGGGCCTCCTGCTCGCGCTCGTTCTCGGCGTTCCGGTCGGCGTCCTGATGGGGCTCAACCGGCGCGCCGAGGCCGTGCTCGACGTCTGGGTGATGATCGGACTGACAGTCCCGAGCCTCTGCTACGCCATCATGGCCTTCATGTGGTTCGGACTGAACGAGGGCGCCGCCATCATCGCCATCGCGGTCACCGCCGCTCCATCGATCACGATCAACATCTGGGAAGGCGTGAAGAACGTCGACACCAAGCTCGTGGCGATGGCCCGCGTGTTCGAGGCTTCGCGCCCGGCCATCGTGCGCCGCGTGCTGATGCCGCAGATCTTCCCGTACGTGATGGCCTCCGCCCGCTTCGGTCTGGGCATCATCTGGAAGATCACGGTTCTGGTGGAACTGATCGGTCGTCCGAACGGTGTCGGATTCAAGCTGTTCTACTGGTATCAGCTCGCCGACATGCGCCAGGTCCTCGCCTGGACGCTGCTGTTCACCATCATCATGCTCCTCATCGAGCTCGTCATCCTGAAACCGATCGAACGGCGCATCTTCGCATGGCGCCCGCAGGTGGCGGTATGAATCCGGCAATCGAAGTCGCGTCGCTTCGGAAGACGTTCAAAGGCCGCGACGGCGCGTCCCGCGCCGTACTGAAGGATCTCGATCTGACGGTCGGCGCCGGAGAATTCCTCTGCATCCTCGGACCGTCAGGCTGCGGCAAATCGACTTTGCTCAACGTCCTCGCGGGACTGGACAAGGTCTACGAGGGGCGGGCTTCCGTGAGCGGCGGTCGCGTCGGCTACCTGTTCCAGGAGCCGCGCCTGCTGCCATGGCTGACCGCGGAGGCGAATCTCGATTTCGCGCTCGCCAGCTGCCGGGTGCCGGCCTCGCGCTGGGGCGAACTGAAATCCCGCTATCTGGCGATGACGGGTCTGTCGGAATATCGCGACTACTATCCCCACCAGATCTCGGGAGGCATGGCCCAGCGCCTCGCGCTCGTGCGGGCCTTGTGCGTGGAGCCGGGCATTCTGCTGATGGACGAGCCGTTCTCGGGGCTCGACGAGATCACGGCGCGCCGTATCCGCACCGACCTGTTGTCGATCTGGCGTGAAACGCGCAAGACGATCGTCTTCGTCACGCACAACGCCTACGAAGCTTGCTTCCTGGCCGACCGTATCCTGGTGATGTTAGACGGCGCGTTCCGGCAGGAAACGCGCGTTCCGATCGCCCGTCCGCGAAGCTACGACGATCCAGCCATCTTCCAGCTCAGCCGGAACGTCATCAAGGCGTTCGGCGATGAGGTCGGCCGCGAACCTGTCGCATCCGCCAGCCCGGCAACCGAGCCGAGCCTGGTCGACGATCTCGACCGCCCCACCGCCGCCCGTATGAACATCTGAACATCGAGGAGCGAATATGCTGATCCGTCTTGGTTTTCTCGCCGCCGTCATGCTCGCCACATGCGGCGCCGCCACCGCCCAGGTCAAGGTACGGATCGGGGATCTCGCGCAGTCCCTCAACGAGATCGGATCGCGCGTCATGATCGACCAGGGGATCGACAAAAAATACGGTCTCGCGGCCGAATACCGGGCCTATCCGACTCTCGACGGGCTCTTCACGGCCATCCGCGGCAAGGACGTCGACGTCGGCTTCGGCGGCTGGACCGCCATCGCCCAGTTTCGTGGCAAGGGCTTTCCGGTCACGATGATCTTTCCGGTCGGACGCGGGGTGACGGTCGACGTCATCGTGCCGAACGCGTCGCCGATCAAGAGCATCGCCGATCTCAAGGGCAAGAAGGTCGGCACCTTCGCAGGAGCGGCCGGCACCGCGACCGTGCTGTTTCGGGTGATCGCGTCGAAGTTCCACGGTTTCGATCCGGGCAAGACGGGCGACCTGCAGTTTGCAGGGCCCGGGCTGCTGCCCGCCCTGCTCGACAAGGGCGAGATCGAGGCCGCCGTCATGTTCGATCCGCTGGCGGCCAAGCTCGAGGGATCCGGCAAATACAGGTCGATCGGCAATCTCGCCGACGCGTACAAGGCCGGCACCGGCGACGATTTTCTCTGGATCGGCTACTCGACGAACGACGACTTCATGAAGGCCGAGCCGGAAGCGCTGAAAAACTTCACGAAGGCATGGCTCGAAACGCTCGAATACATCAAAGCCCATCCCGAGGTGTTCGAAGCCTACGGCAAGAAATACGGGCTCGAACCCGCCGCCGTCGCGCTGCTGCGCGAGCGTGTGCTCGCCGACTACACGACGACGTGGAACGAGGCCACCATCGAGTCCCTCAGGCGCTTCGCCGGAATGGCGAACGATGTGATGGGCGGCGGCTATCTCGACACGGTGCCTGCCGCGGCGTTCTCGACCCGTTTCGATCCGCGGAAGTGAAGCGCAGCGTTCGACGGCGCCGGTAGGCCGATCACGACGGCCTACCGGCCAGCCGCCTTCGCGCGCGTACCGTCGGTGCTCCTGCTCAGGATCGCCGCGCTCGTCTGATGCATCCACTTGATGCCGGTGTCGTTGGCGAAGCGCGAGTGACTGTGCACCCTGACTTCCATCGGGGGCAATTCGAACGGAAGATCCAGCAACCGAAAATCCTTCGCGCGAGGCAGATCCAAGGCCAGCATCCTCGGGAAAATCGCGGCCAGGTCCGAATGGCGTACGATCTCCGGTGCCGTGGTGAAATGTCCGCGAACCGCGATCTGCGGCCGTGCCGCTTCATCCGCGAGCCATTGCTCGGCCAGTTGGTAGACCGTCGAGGTCGTTCGCGCGAAGACGAACCGCAGTTTCGAGAAAGCCGACCGCGTGAGTCGGGACTTCGCGATCGGATGATTGGCGCGCACCAGGCAGATGTATCGATCATTGACGATGTCGATGCTCGCAAGATCCTTGTCGGGCATGCTGATGGCGCCGATCGCCAGGTCGATCTCACCCGAGCGCATCGAACTCACCAGGCTCTCAGGGACAAGAGGAACGATGTGGACGCGGATGAACGGCGAGATGCGCGACAACTCGGTTATCAGCCGGGGCAACAGATAGACCTCGGCGATATCGGACATCGCGACCCTGAAGGTCCGCTCGGTCGAGCGCGGATCGAACACGACGCCGCTCTGCAAGGTGCGGTTCAGCAGTTCGAACGCCTGATCGAGCGGCTCGTGCAGCCGAACGGCGGCATCCGTCGGAAGCATGCGGTTCGCCACTCTGACGAACAGCGGATCGCCGAACCGCTCCCTCAATCGCCGCAGCGCATGGCTGATGGCCGGCTGGGTCAGGCCGAGGCGCTCGCCCGCGGCCGTGAGGCTGCGAAGATCCCAGATCGCGAAAAAGACGCGCAGCAGGTTGAGGTCGAGAGGGCTATTAACCTGGCTCATACAAAGAATTATAACTATGAATTTGACTTAGAACAAGCCGACCGACATCGTGCCGCGATGGATACGCGCTTCGACACGGCTCCGACCTGTGCGCCGTGGTTGCAGGGAGATGTGGAATGAACAGCGCCGTCGCAGCAAGCAAGGTTCACACGAAAGACGCGACCGTCTCCGACTTCGACTACAAGGGCGCGGTACGCTCAATCCTTCCACGGCTCGCCGCCACCACGCACGAGAGCGACAAGATGCGCCGCCTGAGCGACGATGCCGCCGATGCTCTGCGGGAATCGGGTCTGGCCCGCATGATCACGCCGAAGCAGTTCGGCGGATACGAACTCTCGCCGAGCGCTCACATCTGGGCCTGCGCGGAGATCGCCAACGTATGCTCGGCGGCAAGCTGGGTGCTGATGGTCTGCGTGGCTCACGACTACATCATCGGCCGCTTCCCCGAAGAATGTCAGCGCGAAGTCTACGAAGGCGACGCCGACAATCTGATCGCCGGATCCCTGGCGCCGCAGGGCACGATCGAGCGCGTGGAAGGCGGCTGGCGTCTCACGGGCCGCTGGCAGTTCGGCAGCGGCTGCGATCATTCGCCCTGGTTCATCCTCGGGAGCAAGGCCGCCCATCCCGGACCCGACGACTACATCATCCACCACGTCATGGTGCCGCGCGCCGACGTCGTGCTCGACGACACCTGGCATACCCTCGGCATGCGGGGCACCGGATCGAAGGATCTCGTCGTCACCAATGCGTTCCTGCCGGCACATCGCGTGGTGCCGACCACCCCGACCTTCCTCGGGCTCAGCCCGCATGCGAAGGCGCCGACCTACCGGCTTTCGGTCTATTCCGGCCTGCCGGCCATGCTGTCCGGCTCCGTCCTCGGCATGGCCGAGGCCGGTCTGAAGGCTTTCGTCGAAGCGACCACCAAGCGCACGACGCCCTACGGCGTCGTCAAGGCCCAGAACCCGATCATGCAAAAACGCGTCGCGGAATCCACCGCGGAAGTCGCCGCCGCGCGACGGCTGCTGGAGGACATGTGCGACCGCTTCGATGCCCTGATGGCGATCGATCAGGCTCCGATGTCGGCGCAGGATCGCATCCAGATGCGCTGGGATGCCGCCTACGTCGTCGAACTGAGCCGGCGGGCTATCGAACGCCTGTTCGCTGCGGCAGGCGCGCACGGCCTCTACGAAGGCAACGGAGTCTACCGCGCCTTCCGCGACATCAACACGGCCTGTCACCACGCCGTCATCGACTTCGACACGGTCTCCAACCTGATGGGCCAGTTCAGATTGACCGGCGACCTCGGCGAGAACCCCCGCGCGGCGCCCTTCGCCTGACAATTCGCAAGGCAGTGGCGTGATCACAGAGACACCGATTTCGTCCGACGTGTTCAAGCAAAGCATGCGGCTTTTCGCCGGAGGCGTATGCATCGTGGCGACGAACAGCAACGGTGAGTGGCATGGGCTGACCATGACAGCCGTGTGTTCGCTGACCATGGATCCGCCGACGCTGGTCGCATGCGTGAACCGCGACGCCGGAGCTCACGACATCATGAGCGCAACCCGGCGGGTGAGCGTCAATGTCCTAACGCACGACCACACCGGCCTCGCCGAGTTGTTCTCGTCTTCCAAGATAAAGGGTCCGGAGCGGTTCGACGAAAAGTGGACCGGAATGGCAAGCGGCGTCCCCGCCCTCATCGATGCACTCGCCGCTCTCGATTGCGAAATCGTTCAGGAGACGGTGGTCGGGCGACATTCAGTGTTCTTCTGCGAAGTCAAGAACGTCCGGCTTCGGCCTGACAGGAAGCCGCTCGTCCATTTCAATCGCGAGTTCTGCGCCGTACAGGCAGTCAATTAGCCGCGACTGCCGGCGGCGACGGCGCCGACGAACGGGGTGGCGCTGCCGGCACTTCGTTCCTCGGACTCTCCCGGCTCGACGGGCGGTCGGCGTGACCGGTCCCTAATCCGACGAGAGCGCGCGACCTTCTTGCCGATGTGTTCGCGCCAAAGTCCCAGCCTCTTGATGCGGTATCTTCACTCCGCGCCTGCTCGAGCTCCTCACCACAGCGGAGTGCCAGGGCGGGCTAGACGGAGATCGTGCTTTGAACGTCGTTCGCGACCAACGACTTCACTTCCAGCTCGTAAACCGGCTTTTCCGACATCCGACATCCCGTACAACGATCGTACAAATTCAGCTTCCAGCAGAGCCGAAACAGCGCAGCGGTCAGAATGCCGCAGAATCGCTTATTTTTTTCGTTGTTTCACGAGGGTTCGATTCCCTTCGCCCGCTCCAGTTAATCTCCGGCCGGGAGTACCCGATCAGCAAGCCTGAGATAGTCACGGCTTCCCGGTATCATGTGTCGAAAGTATCGACTTCAGTTTCCCGCCGACAAGTTTCTCGCCGCACACACTGAAGTGGTCCTGGTCTCTATACGTCAGGCAATCTCCAACAAGCATGGAATCGGGCTGGATACCCTTGGACGAGACGTACACGAACGTTCGCGGCTGGCTGCTTACACTCATTTGGACAAACGCATCCAGATCTTCGAATATCTCGATGGCCACGGGGTTCATCTGGAACCTGGTGCGGGCACGCATCTCGATATCCCTGAAATTAACACGCGCCTCCGCGTGCGGCCCCAACCAGATCGCCTGCGTCATCTCGGACATCTTCGTCATATAGTCTTCAATGAACGCGACTTTGGAAGACATGATCTGGTATTTCCGGCGAAACTCATAAATTCCGGGGTCATCGATCCGCCCCTTCGAGTCCATCACCAGGTGAGAGCCGGAGACATGGAGAATGACGCGCGCGATCGATCCTCGGTTGTTCGCGAGGAACTTGTCAAATTCGAGATAGGGGCACTCCGGGGAATTGCTCCACGGACGGCAACCCGGGGCAACAAGCCCGACAACGAACGGACTGTAGCTCGATCTTGCGAGGGCATTGTAGATATTCATTCCGTGCGAGTCGCCGAGGGCGATCGTTGCGGGGCCATACTTTTGAGCGCAACGCGCGAACCGAGCCTGGAATGCGGCGTCAGGCGCTGGCGCCCAAAAATTGCAATCATCGTTCCCGGCCATGTCCTGCCCGAGATCGCCGCTGGTGTGGAGCTTGATGAGATCATAGGCTCGCTGCTCGTCAGCGCTGTTACGGCTGACATACCAACTCTCAAACCCGCCGGCCATCACCCCGACGATACCAACCGACGCCAGACAAACAGCACCTGCACCGGCCAGCACGAAAGCGCCCCGCCGCCCCAGTTTCTTCCGGTCCCTCACCGGCTGCTCTACGAGCTTGTAGGTCACTCCAGCCAGTCCGACCGACAGCGCCGAGAGAACAAGAAAGACCCCGGCGGTCGGCTCGCGAAGCCAATGCAGCCTTGCGAACGCGAATATCGGCTGATGCCAGAGATAAGCGCTGTAGCTGACCAGCCCTACCGCAACCAGCGCACGGCATCCGAGTAACCGCCCGGTGAATGTTTGCTTGTCCGCGAACGCGATGATCAGCAATGCTCCAATCGTGGGCGCCAGAGCATGAATGGCGGAATATCGCACGCTGCCGTAAGCTACCACTGCCGCGGCGATCAGGGCGATGCCCAACGCGCCCAGAAGTTCGATGGTATGTCCCGACACCCATTTGCGGGGATCTGCCGCAACCAGGGCGACCAGAGCGCCAACCAACAGTTCCCACATGCGCGTCGGCAGAAGATAAAAGGCCGCCCCGCCGTTGTAGGAACCGAACTGGGCGAGGGAGAAACTCACGATCGCCACAGCGATAAACAAGAACATGACGCATTTGCGCCCGGCTCGCAGCGCCAGCATCAAGAGCAGTGGAAAGATGAGGTAGTACTGCTCTTCGACAGCAAGGCTCCAGGTATGCAACATCGGCTTGAGATCACTGTTGCCGTCGAAGTAGCCACTCTGGTTCGAGAAAAATACGTTGGAGGTGAACGTGCTCACCGCCACCAGACTCTTCGAGAAATTGACAAGGTCTCGCGGAACCATCGTCAACAAGGCAAAGGGCACGGACACCAGCGCGACCAGGAACAATGGCGGCAAGATTCGCCGCGCTCTTCGTTCATAGAATCCGATAAAACTGAATCGCCCCGAGTCTGCCTCGAAGAGTATGATTGACGTAATCAAATACCCGCTGATGACGAAGAACACGTCAACGCCGACAAACCCACCCCCAAAGAAAGGTAGCCCGGCATGGAACAGGATGACGGGGACCACTGCAACCGCGCGGAGGCCGTCTATTTCTCGGCGATATATCACAAAAAGGATTTCTAGGTCGTTCGATCCAGACCGGCACACATTGCACAGTATTGCAACCTTGGCTAGTCCGAGAGCAGATCTACTGCCATGATCTATCGACGCCGCCGCAGGTGGCGAGCCGCCGAACTTGCGATATCCGGACCAGACAACTGCCTGGCTGGCACGGTCGGATTCGAGCATTTTCCGTTTTCGAAATGGCCGCTGCGGCAAGCAAGCAACCAATCACCCGCGCCACTCCATCGTGCATACCTGTCCCTGCATCAGGTCCACCGCCTCGACCGTTGCCTGTTGCAGGACCGCGCCGCATCGCCCGCCCGAGATGCCGGCGACGGGGCCTGGGCGTAAACGTAAGCGTGATTACGGGCGATGGGTGCAGTCCGTATTTCAGCCCGCTTTGTTGTGGCAGGATACTACCGCAACGACGGTTGAGTGACTCGCTTGATGGTAAACCGGTGCGACGACGAACGAGCGCCGAGAGCTTCGTTCGCTGCACCGGCGGGATTTCGGACTGCGTTTCGCACGAACTGGAAAGCAACAGTCTTGTCCAAAAGGATAGTCGCCCGGAAAAGGGGCTCCCATTTTCTCTGAAATCTGGCCTCCTTGGTTGCCGGAGAGTTCGTCTGATTCGCGAATTAGTGACAGTCCATAATGGAGGCTGGCATGAAAGCATTCGGTCGCGTGCTAACGGTGTTCGGCATTTCTCTTCTGATGTTATTTCGTGCGGGCGCTCACGATCCATCGATGCCGCACCATGAGTGGTTCAACAAGCAGGAGATGAACCCCGCAGCTCAACAACGGCTCGGCGTTCCCTGGAAGTCATGTTGCGACAATGGCGATGTGTTCAAGACCCGCTTCAGGGTGGGTGAAGATCGCTCGGATCAGTGGCAGTATCTGAAGGATGGGCAGTGGAAGACCATCCCACCTGACATCATCAAGGAAGAGGACACGCCGGACCATCTGCCCGTGCTGTTCATCAACAGGCACACGGGAATGGAACTCTGCTTCTTCGTGCCGAAGGGCGGATTGTGAGGTATCAGGTCCGTCGCGACGACGTGACGACGATCCTGTAGCACGAGCGGTCACCTCGCGGCGTGATCTGAGAGGCATGGCAGGAGCGGTCAAGCGTCCGCGTCGGGCGGTACCACAGATGGAGTTGTGCGTTGACCCAGGCGATCACGTCCGCTGACACCGTGCGCAACAGCCTGCTCGCGATCGCCGCCGGCGGCCTCGTATCCGGCATTCTCACGCCGTTGTTTCCGACGCTGATCGACCAACTGGTCGGCCTGCCCGGACAGTTTCGCATCTCGCTGATCGCGGTACCGTTCGCCGTGCTCGTCTTCGTTCTGGTGCAGCGGTTCAGCGCCAATCCGTGGTGGGCGGCCGGGCTTGCCGCGATCATCACCATGATCGCCTTTGTCTGCGCGGTGAATGCGGCGATCTTCATCGACGGGCAGGCTGCGGGCGCCGCGCCGATCATGCGGTATCTTCTCGCCGGATTGACCGGTGGCCTCGTCGGTTCGGCCGCAATGGCGCTGGGGATCGGCTTGCTGCCGGCGGGGCCGCGCGCTGCCGCCGCGTGGTGGCCGATGCTGATCACGGGCACGCTGGCCGGCTCGCTGCTGGCGCTCGACAATGCGCTCGGCCTCGATCGGACCTCGTTCCTTTACCCGGTCTGGCAGGCGGCGGTCGCGGTGCGGCTGACAATGGTCCTGCGCCGCATCAACTCCTTCTGACGACTCCCTCGTCATTCCGGGGCGCGCCTTGCGCGAGCCCGGAATCCATCGGGCCGCATTCTCGGAGGCGGAATGGATTCCGGGTTCGTGCTATGCACGCCCCGGAATGACAACAATACTAGGGCTCGATCTTGAGTATCGCCTTCATGTTGGGATGATACCGGCAGTAATACTCCACCGTGCCCGCCTTCTTCACCACCGACGTCACGGTCTTCTTCGGCGGCATGGTCACGTCGAAGTCGCCGTTGCGCGCGGTCGCGGTGTGCGCGAACACGTCCTTGTTGATCCATTCGATGTTGTCGCCGACCCTGGCCGATACCTCGGCCGGCGCGATCACCAGATCCTGCATCGTGATCTGGATCGTCGCCGCGCGCGCCGGAACGGCCATCGCGCCGAGCAGCAGGGCAATGAAGATCGGCAGATGGCGTCCCGGAGGCATGGCGGTCTCCTACTTCAGGCCGGCGGCGACGTGTTCGGCGTGCTGCTGGTGGCCTTGAAAGATCTTCAGGCCGGTCTGCAGCAGGCTCTTCAGTTCGGCATTGCTGGCGGACGGAATCAGTTGCGTCTCCAGCGCGCCGTTGACGGCCTTGTGGAAGGCGACTTCGTTGGCGACATAGGCCTTGTCGTATTCTGCGCCCTTCAGCTTGGCGAGTTCGGCCAGCTTGTCGGCGGCCTGCTTCGACAGCGTCTTGCTGGTGTCGTTGTCCTCCGGCGTCACCTTCAGCTTCTTGACGAGGTCGAGCGCCTGCTTGTTCACGGCCTCATGGTCGCGGACCATGTCCTGCGCGAACGCCTTGACGTCCTTGTTGCTCGCCTTGGTCATCGCCTGCTTGGCTGCGGCGATGTCGATGACGCCTGCGGTATAGGCAATATGGGCGATCTGCGGGTCGGTGGGCTTCGTGCCTTGCGCCAGCGCGGCGCTGCCGAGCAGGCTCAATGCGGCGATTGCCGCGCTCAATCGAACGAACATGTCTGACACTCCTGTGGCGCGGCAATGGCGCCGCGTGTTGTTGATGCACAGGAGTTGGATGGCGGATGCGCGCGAAGGTTCCCGGGAAATTAATCGAAACCGAGTCGCTTCAGCACCGCGTCCGTCAGCCGTTCGCAGCGCTTGCCGGCAAAGGGGAATGCTTCCATCACCACGGGGCCGATCTTCTTCTCGACGTTGTTCCGCAGCATGTTGCGGGCGCGGTGCAGCCGGCTCTTCACCGTCTCCGGCCTGAGCGAGAGGATCTCCGCGGTCTCTTCCACGTTCATCCCTTCGATCACACGGGTGATGAATACGAGGCGAAACGCCTCCGGCAACTCGTCGATGGCGTGCTCGACGACGGCTTGAATTTCACGCTGGGCCATGGATTTTTCCGGATCGGCGGCGGTGGCGAGAGGAAACTGGATGATCTCGGCTTCGAGCGCCCCTGGCGGCAGCGCGTCCAGTTCCACGGCGGGCCGACGGCGGCGCAGCCGGCCCAGCGCCTCGTTCATCGCGATCCGCGACAGCCAGGTCGAGAGGCTGGAATCGCCGCGAAAGCTTTCCAGATGCGTGAAGGCGCGAACATAGGCTTCCTGCACGACGTCCTCGGCCTCGGCGTCGTTGCGCAGGATGCCGCGGGCGAGGCGGAAGAGCTTGCGGTTGTTCGCCTGCATGATGGCGCGGATGGCCGTCTCGTCGCGTGCCAGCGCCCGCCGCACCAGTTCGGCATCGCCGGTGTCGAGGGGCGCGCTTTGCGGAATGTGTGCCTGACGCATGATGGTCCACCAATAGCAGGGTATTGGGGTTGGATGCAGATCAGGGCAGGAGGTTCCCGGAAAAATTGCCGGAAAACGCGGCCGCCCGGATTGCCGGGCAGGCCGCATCGCCATTCTCAGGCGCCCGCCGGGACCTGATCGAGGAACCCGGTGATGCTGCGGATGCGTCCGTCCCTGAGCACCGCGAAATCCGTTCCCTTGATCGGGCCGTAGGCGCCGTCAGGGCCCAGACCCCAGGAGAAGCGGACGTGGTCGCCAAAGCCGTTGGGCTCGCCGATCAGCCTGAACTTGAAATCCGGAAAGCGCTGCTGGACGCCCGATATCAACGCGTCGACGCCGTCGTGGCCGTCGCCCGACATCAGCGGATCGACGTAGGTCGCGTCCGCCGTCCAGTTCGCGTTGAGAATTTCGCGGCGGCGTTGCTGCGCGCGCTCGTTCCACAAGTCGATATAGTTTCGAGCGATCGTGTTGACGTCGGTCATGATGTTCTCCTTGATTGAGGCCGAACGGATCGGCTGACCTCGTCATAGAAAATCGGCGCGGGCCGATCGATTACCTCGGAGGTCAAGGATTGGCCGCCGAGATCGGATTTCGAATTCGCGGTGCGACGCCAGACAGGAGACGAGAGCTTAGATGTCGGTGATTGTTAAGGGGACGAAGATTTCCGGGCTTGGGCTCGGCGTAACGACGGTGGCCAAGCAATACGAGCATCTCGTCAGGGAATTTCCCGATATCAGGGATGTGCACCGGTGGGGGACGCTGAATCTCCGGCTGGAGTATCCGCTGCGCATCCTCAACCCTGATTATACGACGTCAGCCATCGAGTGGGAGCCGGGATTCAAGGAGCGGTTCAGTCTGACCCGAATAGATCTCGAGCCGTGCGCGACGGGGAAACTGCAGCCGGCCTGGATCTATGTCGCGCACCGGTCGCCACACCGCGCGAACACGCTCTTCATCGAGATGCTCACCGCGACGATCGAGGTTGAGAACGGCGACCGCTTTCTGATCCACCTTCCCGATTACAGATATTCGTCCTGCATCGTGCTGTGAACGCGGCCCGAAAACGCAAATGGCCGGGACGAAGCCCGGCCATGACGAAACGGAGCCTTGGTGTGGTCGTGTTACTTCGCGGCGACCACCATGATCTCGACATTGTACTGGGGCGCCGCGAGCTTCGCCTCGACGGTCGCGCGCGCCGGGGTGTTGCCGGCCGATACCCAGCCGTCCCACACCGCGTTCATCTCGGGGAAGGTCTTCATGTCGGTGATGTAGATCGTGGCCGACAGCAGCTTCGATTTGTCGGTGCCGGCCTTGGCGAGATGACCGTCGATGATCGCGAGGATATCCTGGGTCTGTTCGGTCACGCTTTTGCCGGCGGTCTTGCCGGCGACGACGCCTGCGAGATACACGGTGTTGCCGTGGACGACGACCTGGCTCATGCGGGGGCCGGTTTCGAAACGCTGGACGGTCATTGTATTCTCCTGAAATGAGGGCGGGGCTTATTAGCGCGCTGGAGCGTCATGCGCCACTGCGTTCTAAGGGGCTCCGTCATGCCCGGGGCTCGACCTGGACAGCCACGAACTTGCTGGATGCAAGGCAATTAGCCGGCCGCCTTCGCCGCAGCCCGTCCCGCATTCCTTCCCGAGAACAGGCAGCCGCCGAGGAAGGTACCCTCCAGCGAACGATAGCCGTGCACGCCGCCGCCGCCGAAGCCGGCGGCTTCGCCTGCGGCATAAAGTCCCTGGATGATCTGGCCGTTCGTGCCGAATACGCGCGAGTCCAGATCGGTCTCGAAACCGCCCAGCGTCTTGCGCGTCAGGATGTTGAGCTTGACCGCAATCAGCGGGCCGTGGTCGGGATCGAGGATGCGATGCGGGCTCGCGGTGCGGATCAGTTTGTCGCCGATGTATCGCCGCGCATTGTGGATGTTCATCACCTGCGCGTCCTTGACGTAGGGATTTGCAATCTCGCGGTCGCGCGCCTCGACCTGCGCCTTGATGTGATCGAGCTTGAGCAGATTGTCGCCGGACAGCGCGTTCATGGCGTTGACCAGTTCTCCCAGATTGTCGCGCACGATGAAGTCGGCGCCCTTCTCCTTGAACGCTTCCACCGGCGCCGGTGCGCCCTTGTTGGTCGCGCGCTTGATGGTCATGCGCCAGCTCTTGCCCGTGAGATCCGGATTCTGCTCGGAGCCGGAGAGGGCGAATTCCTTCTTGATGATGCTCTGGGTCAGGATGAACCAGGAATAATCGTAACCGGTGCCCATGATGTAGTGCAGTTGCCCGAGCGTATCCGAGCCCGGGAACAGCGGCGCGGGCAGGCGCTTGCCGGTGGCGTCGAACCACATCGAGGAAGGGCCGGGCAGGATGCGGATGCCGTGGCGCGGCCAGATCGGATTCCAGTTCCGGATGCCCTCGACGTAGTGCCACATCCGGTCGCGGTTGATCAGCCGCGCGCCGGCGGCCTCGGTGATGCCGATCATGCGCCCGTCAACGTGCTCAGGCACGCCGGAGATCATGTGCTTCGGCGGTTCGCCCAGCCGCTTCGGCCAGTTCTGCCGGACCAGATCGTGATTGCCGCCGATGCCGCCGGAGGCGACGATCACGGCCGGCGCGCGCAGGGTGAAATCGCCGACCACCTTGCGCGAGGAACTCTTGCCGCGCTCGACCGTGTCGGGTTCGAGCACTGCCCCGGCGACGCCTTCAACTTTGCCGTTCGCCATCACAAGTGTGTCGACGCGGTGGCGAAACTTGAACGTCAGCCGGCCGGTTTTCTCGGCCTCGCGCGCACGCCGCTCGAACGGCTCGACGATGCCGGGGCCGGTGCCCCAGGTAACGTGAAAGCGCGGCACCGAATTGCCATGCCCCATCGCGTCGTAGCCGCCGCGCTCGGCCCAGCCCACCACCGGAAAGATACGGTGTCCCATCGCGCGCAACCAGTCGCGCTTTTCTCCGGCCGCAAATGCAACATAGGCTTCCGCCCAGCGCTTCGGCCAATGGTCATCGTCGCGGTCGAATCCTGCAGTGCCCATCCAGTCCTGCAGTGCGAGATCGTAAGAATCTTTGATACCTAGCCGGCGCTGTTCCGGGGAGTTAACCAGAAACAATCCGCCGAACGACCAAAAGGCCTGCCCGCCAAGGCTTTGTTCGCCTTCCTGGTCGACGACGATGACACGCTTGCCGCTGTCTGCGATTTCCGTCGCCGCCACCAGCCCCGCCAGTCCGCCGCCGACCACGATTACATCCGCGTCATCAGCCATCGCTTCCTCCCCGTGCCCATTTTTTGATTCAAGACCGCCGCATCGAGCGCGGTCAACGGCAAATGGCCCTTGCATGTGACCGCGCGCCACCCGGACAACGCCGGCGTGTTCCAGTTCGGGACCCGTTCGCGCGGAGGGTGCAGCGGCCCGGCAACACTTGATTTGAATTTGGTTTGACTGACCTTCGCTGCCTAGACAAAATCACGATCTCGAACGACGCTACGCCAGTCTTGCATCACGAAGACAATCAGATTCGGTTTCGACATCTTTCGACTGGGGCTGGGATAATGAAGCTGGTTACGGGGTTGCTTGCGGCGGTGTTGCTGCTGGCAGGGGTAGGGGTGAGCCACGCTGTGGTCCGGATTGCCGACGATCGCGGTGGCCGGATCGGTACCTATGTCGATAAATATCAGGGCCTGCGGACCTCGGGCGAAACCGTGATCATCGACGGGCTGTGTGCCTCGGCCTGCACCATCGTGCTCGGCGCGGTTCCCCATGACCGCATCTGTGTGACGTCGCACGCCAATCTCGGTTTCCATGCCGCCTGGGATTTCGGCGCCAACGGCCGCGCGGTCACCAATCCCGAAGCGACCCAGATGCTGTATTCGATGTACCCGACGCCGGTGCGTAAGTGGATCGCGGCGCGCGGCGGATTGAAGCCACGCATGATCTTCCTGCGCGGCAAACAGCTGCAGGCGATGTACAAGCCCTGCTACCTCGATGCCCAGGCCTCGACCAACAAGCCGGCATCGCGCTGATCCAGCTTCCAGCTGCCTTAACCAATTGCCGTCGTGGCCGGGCAGAAGCGCGTCTTCGCGCTGGATGTCCCGGCCATTTTCGTCTCAAGGTTTCGGGAAGGCACCGCAGTTATTTTCGTTGCAGCCCTCCCTCCGCGTGACGTGATGTCAGGCGAGGCCATTCCGCTTGCCTGCAAAGGGAACAGGCCCTATCTGAAACCCATGGTTCAGCCGATCTCCACCCAACAGGGAATGATGGCGGTAACCCGGCCCCAGGGCCGGGCGGCGGCCATCGTTTGGGGCGCTGCCGGCCTCGGCGCGCTGGTCGTGCTCGGCGCGGCTGCATTGTGGTTCCATTACGGCACTGCAGTGTTTTTCGAGATGATCGCCGCTGGCGTCTCAGCCTGCTTCTGATCGGTAAAGTTGAGGATTTGCGATGGACCGGACCATCCGCCCGCTGGTGATCATTGCTGCCTTTGCCGGCAG
>DATCXE010000557.1:0-4194 GCA_036565985.1 Bradyrhizobium sp. | reverse complement strand
GTTCTTCTTCAGCAGCGCGATGAGCGCGTTCGTCTTCGGCGATCAATGCCTGACGATCCGCAACCGGGATCTGATAGTAGTCCGGATGAATTTCGCTGAAAGCGAGGAAGCCATGGCGGTTGCCGCCGTATTCAATGAAGGCAGCCTGCAGCGAGGGCTCTACGCGGGTAACCTTGGCAAGATAGATATTGCCGCGAAGTTGTTTGCGTTGCGCGGATTCGAAATCGAATTCTTCAACGCGATTGCCACGGACCACAACGACCCGGGTCTCTTCCGGGTGGGTGGCGTCGATCAACATCTTGTTGGGCATTTTGGAACTCTTGACGGCGGCGGGCGCGGTGCATGGCACGCGCAAACTGCGCGGCCCGGTGACGCGACGGTCCACCTGATTCGGGGGTTATGGGAAGGCCAAAACGCAATTCCTGGCGCCGCGCCGATCGGGGGCCCACCGGAGCCGTGCGACGTGCGAAGCTTTCGCATCGCGTCGGCGCGATCGTTCCGTGGATCCTGGTCGGCAACACAGTCTGGCGCATCAAGCGTCGGCCCGTCTGAACATGTTGGCGGAAGAAGATACCGCCGTGTCTATCGCTGAAGCCCCGACGCGGCGCCTAAACGCCTGCCGGCCATCGCATATCGGACCGTTCAGGTCCGGATAATCAGTTTTGCCGTGTCTCAAACCGTCCCTGGAGAAAGTACCTGGGACCGGATGCCGCTCGGGCTCGAAACCGCCACTCCGTGTCAGCCGCGCGCGGCGCTGGCCGGGAAGGGATCGGGAAAGACGCAGGATCCTTCGATCTGGAAGGTTCCGGCGCTGCACCGGGAGGCTGAACGCGACACAACCGGGAGTATTAGCCGTCAGCACCCCGTACATACGTGGATTGGGGGCGGCGTGCAAGGGAAGCGTCAGGGTACCGTCGCAGCACGGCAACACTTGGCCGTTTTTGTCCCCTATAGCTTAAGGTCGGATTAACCATGTGGGCCTAATGCGGTAAGGGAGGGCCCTTCCGGAGGCTGTGAATCGTTGGCGAACCGCGCAAATCACCCTGTTTTGCTGGGATGTGGCCTTTTGTGCGCCGCAGCATTGGTGTGCGCCCAATCGATTGGTGAAAGTGCGGCTGAGGGCTTGTCACCCAGGGCGGCCACTTCCGCGGCCACTTCCAGGGCTGCCAATTTGGGACCGGCGGCGGGGGCAAGTTTTCCGGTCGTGTCCGAGGCCCGTGTGGCCGGCGACGCCAGGCAAACCCGCGTGGTGTTCGATCTCGACAAGCCGATCCAGTTCCGCGCCTTCCCGCTGGCCGACCCCTATCGTGTGGTCCTCGATCTTCCCCAGGTCAGCTTCAAGCTTGGCGCTGACGCGGGCGTTGCCGGACGCGGGCTGGTCAAGGCCTTCCGCTATGGTCTGGTGATGCCGGGCGGGTCGCGAATCGTGTTCGACCTGACCGGGCCCGCCAAGATCGCCAAATCCTATGTGCTGGAAGCGGCCAACGGACAGCCGCCGAGGCTGGTGCTCGAGTTCGAACAGGTGGACCGCACCGCCTTTGTCCAGTTGCTGGCGCCCGAGAGTCGTCCCGAACTTCGGCCCGCGATCGCCGATGCCAATGCCGGCGTTACCCGGACGGACGCACCGATCGCGACGGCGTCCACGCAGTCATCCGACAAGAGACCGGTGATCGTGATCGATCCCGGCCATGGCGGGGTCGACAACGGCACCCAGGCCGGCGGCGGCGACATCATGGAAAAGAATCTGGTGCTGGGATTTGGCCTGGCGCTGCGCGACCGTATCGAGAAATCCGGCAAGTACCGCGTCGTCATGACCCGCACGGACGATACGTTCATTCCGCTTGCCGAGCGCGTCAAGATCGCCCGCAACGAGTCGGCGTCGCTGTTCGTCTCGATCCATGCCGACGCCTTGCCGCGCGGCGAGGGCGACGCCCAGGGCGCCACCATCTATACGCTGGCAGACAAGGCCTCCGACGCCGAGGCCGAGCGGCTGGCGGATGCCGAAAACAAGTCGGACGCGATCGGCGGCGTTAATCTCGCCGACGAGCCGACCGAAGTCGCCGACATCCTGATCGATCTGGTGCAGCGGGAGACGCGAACCTTCTCACACCGGTTCGCGCGGACCCTGATGGGCGAAATGAAGAACTCGGTGCGGATGCACAAGCATCCGCTCAAATCAGCAGGCTTTCGCGTCCTGAAAGCGCCGGATGTACCTTCGGTCCTGGTCGAACTCGGCTACGTCTCGAACAAGGGCGACCTCGAACACCTGGTGTCGGAGAACTGGCGGAACAAGACGGTCGGATCGATGGCCCAGGCGATTGACGCTTTTTTCGCCAAAAGGCTGGCGGGCAAATGAAAATTCGAATGGGCGCCGCGTGAAAGTTGAGTGAAAAGCGTACCATAAGGTAGCCCAAGCCCTAGTTTGGCCACAGCGACAACGCTATAGAAAAGTACCGTAGGGTCTTCGGAATCGGGCAATATTGTCCGCTGGCCCCTTTATTGTTCGATCGCATAACGGTGGCCCGTTGGTCGGGACGGCCGTGCTAGGACAGATGCCGCAGCTATCGCCGCACAGGGTTGAAACGGAACTACGATAATGCGCTTGCTCGTCCGGTTTTTTGGTTTCCTGTTTGCCGCCGGAACCGTCGTGTTCCTCGTGGGCGTCGCCGGCGTCGCCGGCGCGATCTGGCATTTCTCCAAGGATCTGCCCGACTATTCGCAGCTTCAGGATTACGAGCCGCCGGTCATGACGCGCGTCCATGCGTCCGACGGCGCGCTGCTCGGCGAATACTCCAAGGAGCGCCGCCTCTATCTGCCGATCCAGGCGGTTCCAAAGCTCGTCATCAACGCGTTCCTCGCCGCTGAAGACAAGAACTTCTACGAGCATGGCGGCATCGACTTCACCGGCATGGCGCGCGCCGCCGTGTTGTATGCGCAGAATTTCGGTTCCAACAGGCGTCCGCAGGGCGCCTCGACGATCACCCAGCAGGTCGCGAAGAACTTCCTTCTGACCAACGAGGTCTCCTTCACCCGCAAGATCAAGGAAGCCTTGCTGGCGATGCGCATCGAGCGCGCCTATTCGAAGGACCGCATCCTCGAGCTCTATCTCAACGAAATCTATCTCGGCCTCGGTGCCTACGGCATCGCGGCCGCGTCGCTGGTCTATTTCGACAAATCGGTGAACGAACTCACGATCGCGGAAGCCTCGTATCTGGCGGCGCTGCCCAAGGCGCCCGCCGCACTGCATCCGGTTCGTAACCGCGACCGCGCGGTGGAGCGGCGCAACTACGTGGTCGATCGTCTCCTTGAGAACGGCTGGATCAAGCAGGCCGACGCCGACAAGGCGCGCAAGGAACAACTCAACGTCACCAGCCGCGGCAACGGCGCGCATATTTTCGCCGGCGAATATTTTGCCGAGGAGGTCCGTCGCGACATCTTCGAGCGCTATGGCGAGAAGAAACTGTACGAAGGCGGATTGTCAGTCAGGGCCACGCTCGATCCCAAGATGCAGGTGATGGCGCGCAAGACCATGGTCGCCGGCCTCGTGCGATACGACGAGGCCAGCGGCTGGCGTGGAGCGCCGTCGAAACTGGAGACTTCCGGCGACTGGGGTGTGAAGCTCGCCGACGTCAAATCGCTGGGCGACATCGCGCCGTGGCGGATGGCCGTTGTGCTCGAGACTTCCGACCAGTCGGCGCGGATCGGCTTCCAGCCGGGCCGCGAACTGGGTGGCGCGATCAGCAAGGTCAGGCAGACCGGCATCGTCACGCTCGATGGCGTGCGCTGGGCCAAGGCCGCTTCGGGACCGGCGAAGGGCAAGACGCCGACCTCGGTGGCGCAGGTCCTGTCGCCGGGCGACGTGATCTATGCCGACCCGTTGTTCGACAAGGAAGGCAAGCCGGTCGAAGGCCAGTACCGGCTGCGCCAATTGCCGGAAGTGTCCGGCGCGATGGTGGCGATGGATCCCTGGACCGGCCGCGTGCTGGCGATGGTGGGCGGCTTCTCGTTCGACCAGAGCCAGTTCAACCGCGCCACGCAGGCCTATCGGCAACCGGGGTCGTCGTTCAAACCGATCGTCTATTCCTCCGCACTCGACAACGGCTATACGCCGTCGACCGTGGTGGTCGATGCGCCGATCGAGATCGATCAGGGGCAGGGCAACGGCGTCTGGCGCCCGGACAATTTTTCGGTGGG
>DATCXE010000552.1:0-5837 GCA_036565985.1 Bradyrhizobium sp. | reverse complement strand
GGACCCAGCCCGGGGGCCGGCCGCACGCCGAGCCCGAGGCGCTCGGGCGGGCCGGGGAAGCCGCACGCGGCGCCACGCTCTATGTGACGCTGGAGCCCTGTTCGCATTTCGGCAAATCGCCGCCCTGCGTCGATGCGGTGATTGCATCGGGCATTTCGCGCGTGGTGTCGGCGATCGAAGATCCCAACCCCGAAGTGGCCGGGCAGGGCCACGCCAAACTGCGCGCTGCTGGGATCGCGGTCGACGTCGGCCCGGGCGCCGAGGAAGCCGCCCGCGACCATGCCGGCCACTTTCGCCGCATCCGCGACAAGCGCCCGCATGTGATCCTCAAGCTGGCGGTATCGGCAGACGACAGGATCGGCGCCGCCGGCCACGAGCCGGTCCCGATCACGGGCGAGGCAGCGCGGACGCGGGTTCACCTGCTGCGCGCGCAGTGCGATGCCATCCTGGTCGGCATCGGCACCGTGCTGGCGGACGATCCGCTGCTGACCTGCCGCCTGCCGGGCATGGAGCCGCGCTCGCCGGTGCGGGTGGTGCTGGACCGCGCCCTTCGCATGCCCGGAACCTGCAAGCTCGTTCAGTCCGCGCGCCAGACGCCGTTATGGGTGATGACCTCGGATTTCGCCGAGGCGCCGGCGGCCATGAAGCTCGGCGCGGCAGGGGCGCAGGTGATGCGCATTGCTGCGACGGCCAATCCACCGGGATTGGACCTGCCCGCGGTGCTGCACGCGCTGTCGGACAAAGGCATCACGAGACTGATGGTGGAAGGCGGCTCGCGGGTGGCGTCGTCCTTCGTCGCGAGCGGCCTGGTCGATGAAATCTGGCTGCTGCGCGGGCCTGGCGTCATCGGGCCGGGAGGCATTCCCGCGCTGGACGCATTGCCCCTGTCTGCTCTCACCGGGTCGCCCGCGTTCAGAACACGTGCTAGCGAAAGCTTCGGCGAAGATTCCCTCACTGTTTACGAGCGCGTTTAATGTTCACTGGAATTGTCACCGACATCGGCGAGATCGTCGCCCTGACGCCAACGGCGCAGGGGCAGCTGCACCGCATGCGCATCGCCTGCCGCTACGACCAGACGACCATTGCGGACGGCGCCTCGATCGCCTGCAACGGCGTCTGCCTGACGGTGGTGGCGTCCGGCGTCAAAGACGGCAAGACCTGGTTCGACGTCGATGCCGCGGCCGAAACGCTCGGCATGACCACCGCCAAACACTGGCTCAAGGGAACCAGGCTCAATCTCGAGCGCGCGCTCAAGATCGGCGACGAACTCGGCGGGCACATCGTGGCTGGCCATGCCGACGGCATCGCCATCATTGCCAAGCGCGACGACCTGCCCGACATGGCGCGGTTCGAACTGCGCACGACGCGGGAGCTCGCACGCTTCATCGCCGCAAAGGGCTCGATCACGCTGGATGGCGTGTCGCTGACGGTGAATACGGTTCAGGATGTCGTATTTTCAGTGCTGATCATCCCGCATACGCTCAGCGTGACGACGCTGGGCGACTGGCGTGCGGGCAGCGAGGTCAATATCGAAGTCGATCTGATGGCCCGCTATGCGGCGCGGCTGTCGGAAATGAAGTGACAGCGCAGCCGTCATTCCGGGGCGCGAAGCGAACCCGGAATCTCGAGATTCCGGGTCTGGTCCTTCGGACCATCCCGGAATGACGACGTATCGAGTTCGCGCTTGGCTTAGCTACCCGCGGCGACTACATAACGCGCCGACAGAGTGAAACGGATGGAACAATGGCAGACCCACGGCGCGCACCGCTGAAGGACCAGACCGACATCGCAGGCGCGCGCGCGCTGATCGTCGAGGCGCGGTTCTATGACGACATTCAGGACGCACTGATGGAAGGTGCGGTCGCCGAACTCAAGGCTGCCGGCGTGACGCATGACGTGCTCACCGTACCGGGCGCGCTGGAAATTCCGGCCGCGATTGCGATCGCGCTCGATGCCGCCCAGAACAACGGAAGGCCCTATGATGCGGCGATTGCGCTCGGCTGCGTGGTGCGCGGCGACACCATTCACTTCGAAATCGTCTCGATCGAATCCTCGCGTGCGCTGATGGACCTCGCGGTCGCCAGGGGTTTTCCGCTCGGCAACGGCATCATCACGGTCAATACCGAGGCGCAGGCCTGGGCGAGGGCGCGCGCCAGCGAACTCAACAAGGGCGGCGATGCCGCACGCGCCGCGCTTGCGATGCTGCGGATAAAACGCCGGCTGACAAAGGCCTGATGATGGCAGAGAGCAAGAAGCCCGCGAAAGCTCCCGACAGGAAAGCCAACCGGCGCGGCGCGGCTCGGCTTGCGGCGGTGCAGGCGCTGTATCAGATGGACATTGCGGGCGCCGGGATCAACGACATCTTCGCCGAGTTCGAAAGCCACTGGCTCGGCAACGAGGTCGAGGGCGAAAAATATCTGCCGGCGGAGGCTGCATTTTTCAGGGATGTGGTGGCCGGCGTGGTGCGCGACCAGGCGAGACTCGATCCCCTGATCGACGATGCGCTTCAGAAGGGCTGGCCGCTGAAGCGGGTCGACGCGATTTTGCGCGCGGTGCTGCGGGCCGGATCCTATGAACTGGAGCACCGCAAGGACGTGCCGGGCCGCGTGGTGGTGTCGGAATATGTCGACGTCGCGCATGCCTTCGTCGAGAAGGACGAGACCGGCATGGTGAATGCCGTGCTCGACCAGATCGCGCGCCAGTTCCGCGCCGACGAGTTCGCGCGTGGCTAGCGCCAAACCCGCGTCCGGCGAGGACGCGCTGATCGCGCGCTATTTCCGGCCGCTTGCGACCGACCCGGGCGCCTTCGGTCTCGACGACGATGCCGCGGCGTTGAAGCCTGATGGCAATGACGTCGTGGTGACGACAGATGCGATCGTCGAAGGTGTCCACTTCCTGCCCGACGATCCTCCCGACACGGTCGCCCGCAAGGCGCTGCGGGTGAATCTCAGCGATCTCGCAGCCAAGGGCGCCACGCCGGCAGGCTTCGTATTGACGCTGGCGCTGCGCAAAGTCGAGGAGGCCTGGCTCAAGCCGTTCGCGGCGGCGCTGGGCGAAGATGCCACTCAGTTCAAATGCCCGCTGCTGGGCGGCGATACCGTGTCGACGCCGGGGCCGCTGATGGTCTCGGTTACCGCGTTCGGCCGCGTTCCGCCGGGCAGGATGGTTCACCGCAGCGGGGCCAAGCCCGGTGACCGTGTGATGGTGACCGGCACGATAGGCGATGCGGCGCTGGGGCTTGCCATCCTTGGCGGCGGCAAGGTCCACGCCGCGTGCACCGATCCCGCCGCGCGCGACGCGCTGGTTGGGCGCTATCGCGTGCCGCAACCGCGCGTGGCCATGGCGGAGATCGTTCGTGCCCATGCCAATGCTGCGATGGATGTGTCCGACGGCCTTGCCGGTGATTTGACCAAGCTCTGCGGCGTGTCTGACGTTTCCGCCGCGATCGATCTCGAATCGATCCCGCTGTCCGATGCGGCGAGGGATCTGGTGTCCCGCGGCATCGTCGGACTGGAAACGCTGATTGCCGGCGGCGACGACTACGAGATCCTGTGCGCGATCCCGGAGGATGGCGTCGAGGCGTTCGCGCAAGCCGCAAAGCGCGCCGGAGTACCGGTGAGTTCCATCGGGACGGTGATCGCGGGAAGCTCCTCACCGAAGTTCATCGACGGGCAGGGCAGGGAAATCGCGCTGGAACGGGGCTCCTACACCCATTTTTGAAGCTCGCTCGTTAACTCCGCCGCGTTTATTTGGCGCCAGCCATTGCAATTCTGTGGAAAACCTATAGGTGTAGCACCATTCGATTACCGCCGTGCCTTTTTGAACGCGCCCCCAAGGGCTTCTTCCCAGAGACATCGTCGAGAACGGATTTGAATCCGCGCGATCGCCGTGCGGAATGAAAGCCTATGTGCTTTGGAGAAGATAAAATGGCTACGGGAACAGTGAAGTGGTTTAACGGTCAAAAGGGTTTCGGTTTCATTGAGCCGAGCGATGGCAGCAAGGATGTGTTCGTGCACATCTCGGCCGTCGAGCGCGCCGGCCTCAGCGGATTGGCCGAAGGTCAGAAGGTTCAATTCGAACTCAAGACCGACAAGATGCGGGGCAAGGTGAGCGCGGAAAATCTGTCGCTCGCCTAAAGGCCTCGAAACGGTCGTTTCACGGATGTACTGGAATGGCTGGTGGGCCCGCTTGATCCCGACGGGATTGGGCGGGCTTTTGTATTTCTGGCCAGGGTGAACCCCGGCAACGATCAGCCTGAGCGCTTTGAGCTGTGATTCCTTTCGAAAATCGACGGATTCTGGCTCCCGCGGCGTTGCGCCGGGGTGACGATTTTGGCATGGTCCCGCCGATTTGAGGCCGCCCTTTGGGCAGGGAAGGCCTCCTTTTTATGCGTCCTCCGCGACAGCGGTGAAGGCGCGGGGTGGAACAAAAAAGATCTGAGGCAAATTCAATGACAGCATTATGGGTGATTGTGCTCTGCGGAGCGCTTTCGATCGTTTACGCCGCCTGGGCAACGTCTTCCGTACTCAAGGCGGACGCCGGCAACGCGCGCATGCAGGAAATCGCGGCCGCGGTCGCCGAGGGCGCGCAGGCCTATCTCAAGCGCCAGTACATGACGATCGGCATGGTCGGTATCGTGATCTTCGCGCTGCTGGCCTACTTTCTCGGCATGCTGGTTGCGATCGGCTTCCTGATCGGCGCCGTGCTGTCGGGCGCCGCCGGCTTCATCGGCATGAACGTCTCGGTTCGCGCCAACGTCCGTACCGCCCAGGCCGCCACGACCTCGCTGGCCGGCGGTCTTGAACTGGCCTTCAAGGCCGGCGCCATCACCGGTATGCTGGTCGCGGGTCTCGCGTTGCTCGGCGTCACCATCTACTTCGCCTACCTGACCCAGGTCTTGGGCCTCAAGGCCAACGACCGCATCGTCGTCGATGCGCTGGTCGCGCTTGGCTTTGGCGCCTCGCTGATCTCGATCTTCGCCCGTCTCGGCGGCGGCATCTTCACCAAGGGCGCCGACGTCGGCGGCGACCTTGTCGGCAAGGTCGAAGCCGGTATCCCCGAGGACGATCCGCGCAACCCGGCGACCATCGCCGACAACGTCGGTGACAACGTCGGCGACTGCGCCGGCATGGCGGCCGACCTGTTCGAGACCTACGCGGTGACCGCGGTCGCCACCATGGTGCTGGCCGCGATCTTCTTCGCGACCTCGCCGCTGCTCGTGAACATGATGACCCTGCCGCTTGCTATCGGCGGCGTCTGCATCATCACCTCGATCATCGGCACCTTCTTCGTCAAGCTCGGTTCCAGCCAGTCCATCATGGGCGCGCTGTACAAGGGCCTGATCGCAACCGGCGTGCTGTCGCTGGTCGGCGTCGCGCTCGCGATCCACTGGCTGGTCGGTTTCGGCCCGCTGGCGGGCGTGAAGTACACCGGCATGGCGCTGTTCCAATGCGGCGTCGTTGGCCTCGTGGTCACCGGCCTGATCATCTGGATTACCGAATACTACACCGGCACCGACTATCGCCCCGTGAAGTCGATCGCCGCTTCTTCGGTTACCGGCCACGGCACCAACGTGATCCAGGGTCTGGCGATCTCGATGGAATCGACCGCGATGCCCGCGATCGTCATCATCGCCGGCATCCTCGTTACCTACAGCCTTGCCGGCCTGTTCGGCATCGCGATCGCCACGACGACGATGCTGGCGCTGGCCGGCATGATCGTGGCGCTCGACGCCTTCGGTCCGGTCACCGACAATGCCGGTGGCATCGCGGAAATGGCCGGCCTGCCGAAGGAAGTGCGCAAGTCCACCGACGCGCTCGACGCGGTGGGCAACACCA
>DATCXE010000546.1:0-7618 GCA_036565985.1 Bradyrhizobium sp. | reverse complement strand
GGCGTGCGGCCGCCTTCCACCATGTTGGCGACCAGCGGCACACCGGCGAAGGTCTGGCCGATCTTCGCCAGTTCCGCCTCGCTCTCCGGCGATTCGATGAACAGCATGTCGGCGCCGGCCTTCAGAAAGGCTTCGCCGCGGCGCAGCGCCTCGTCGAGGCCGAGCGCGGTGCGGGCATCGGTGCGGGCGATGACGAGGAAATCCTTTGACGCTCGCGCTTCGACCGCGACCTTGATGCGGCGCGCGGCGTCGGCGATCGGCACCACCCGCCGGCCGGGCGTATGCCCGCATTTCTTGGGATATTCCTGATCCTCGATCTGGATCGCCTGCGCGCCGGCTTTCTCGTAGCCGCGCACGGTGTGATCGACGTTCAGGAGTCCGCCATAGCCGGTGTCGCCATCGGCAATCAGCGGCGTGGACGTGCCCGAGGCGATCTGGTTCACGCGGCCGACCATCTCGGTGTAGCTCGCCAGCCCCGCATCCGGCAGGCCGAGATGGGAGGCGACCACGCCATAGCCGGTCATATAGAGCGCATCGAACCCCATGGTGTCGGCGATGCGCGCGGAAATCATTTCGAACACGCCGGGCGCCGAGATCAGGCCGGGCTGTTTCAGGCGGGCGGAGAGGCTTTGCGTCATCGATCCTATACTTCCAGGGTTGTCGGGCGCCTTCAGGCGACGCGGTGGTGCAAGCGACGGTCGAGCCAGAGCAGCAAGGCGCTGGCAGATACGGCAACGATCGCGAGCAGAAGGATCGTCGCCATGATGGTGGGCACATCATGCAGGCCGATGGCGTTCATGATGAGGTAGCCAAGCCCGCGCTGTGAGGCGAACATTTCGCCGATCAGCACGCCGAGCAGGGTGAGCGAGAAGCCGATGCGCAGGCCCGACACGATCTCGGGCATGGCGCCAGGGATCACGATGGTCAGCAGCGTCTGACGGCGCGACAGGCGCATCACCCGGGCGGTCTTGAAATGGACGGCGGCGACGTTGCGCACGGCGTTCATCGCGAAGATCGCGATCGGGATGATGCCGTGCAGGGTGCCGAAGGCGATCTTGGCGGGGACACCGAGCCCGAACACCAAAAGGATCAGCGGATACAGCGTCACCTTGGGCAGGCTGTAGACCGAGACCAGGATCGGCTCGGCCACTTCGGCGCTGGTGCGGTTGAGGCCGAGACTGAAACCCAGCGCGAGGCCGCCGACGACAGCCAGCAGCAACGCCCAGGCAAACGCGCGCGCGGTCTCGGCGGCGTGCGGCCAGAAATTCGCGCTTGATAGCATCTGCCAGGCCCGATCAGCGGTGCCGGCCGGCGAGGTCAGCGCAAACGGCGCCGCCCAGTGCATCGCCTGCCAGATTGCGAGGCCGGCAAGCATCAGCAGCACGGTATCGAAAGCGCGCCTCATGTCAGCGCCCCCAGCGACGCAGCAGGCGCCGCTCATAGCTATAGAACAGCGCGTTGACGATCGTCACCAGCACGATGACGAACAGCATCAGCGCATACATCGTCCCGTTGTCGAAATTGTTGAAGGCATAGGAGATGGCATAACCAAGCCCGGAAGAGGCCATGATGAACTCGGCCGCGATGACGCCGATGAAGCAATAGGCGATGGCCAGCTTGATGCCGGTGAACAGATACGGCACGGCGCTCGGCAGTTTGATCAGCAAGGCGGTGGCCGCGGGGCTCATGTGGTGGACGGCGGCGGTGCGCAGCAGCACGCGCGGGATGCGATCAAAACCGTTGAGCGTGGCGATGATCATCGCGACCACGCCGAACAGGAAGCCGATCGCCACGATGGCGCCGCGTCCCAGACCGAACAGTACGATGAACAGCGGATAGAAAGCAAAGAACGGCAATGCGTAATAGCTGGCGAGGAAGGGATCGATGGCCGCACGTAGCCGCGGAAAGCCGTGGATCAACGCGCCGATGGCAAAACCGCCGGTCACCGACAGCACCAGCGAGATCGCGACATTGCCGAGCGTCTCGACAATGTCGGCGGTGGCCTTGCCGGAAGCGAGCAATTTTGCCAGGCGCAGCGCCATGTCCGACGGCGCCAGCAGCACGCGCGGGCTGATCGCGCCGGTTCGGCACAACAGCTCGAGTGCTGCGATGAAGCCGCCGACCACGAGCAGGCGGATCAAGCCGACCCGGCTCATGACGGCTTCCCTTGCCGCATCGTCTTCAGTGATTCCTCGCGTAGCACCGACCATAGCCGTGCGGTAATCGCGCCGAAGGCCGGATCGGCCGCGACGCGCGAATCCCGCTCGCGCGGCCAGCCGGTTTCCAGTTCCTCGATGATCCGCCCCGGCCGGGCCGACATCAGACCGATCCGGTCGGACAGCATCGCGGCCTCGTCGAGGGCATGCGTAATCAACAGTACGGTCGCGCCGGTGGCCCGCCAGACCTTCAGCAATTCGTCACCCATGATCAACCGCGTTTGCGCGTCGAGCGCGCCAAAGGGCTCGTCGAGCAGGATCATGCGCGGCTGCATCACCAGCGTCCGCGCGATGCAGACGCGCTGGCGCATGCCGCCCGAAAGCTGCGCCGGATAGGCCTTGGCGAAATCGACCAGACCCATCAGCCGCAGCGCATCGTCGAGCCGGCGCGCGATCTCCGATGCATCGACCCCGTCGCGGCGCAGGCCGAACACGATGTTGTCGGCGACGTTGAGCCAGGCAAAGGACGCATCCTCCTGGAACACGACGCCGACGCCCTCGGGCACGCGGCCATCGAGCGGGCGACCTTCGAACAGCACCTCTCCGCTGGTCGGTTGCGACAGGCCGGCGAGCACGTCGAGCAGCGTCGACTTCCCGCAGCCGGACGGGCCGATCACCGAATAGAATTCGCCCCGCCGCAAGCGCAGATCGGTAGCGGCGAGCGCATGGATGCCGCCGGCATAGACGCGGGTGGCGCCCCGCATTTCGGCGTGCAGGTCGTCTCCCGAAGGCTCGCGCACCGCACCGTCCATCGTGCGCGCGGCGGCGCTCATTTCAGGTAGCTTTCGTCGACGACCTTGCTCCACTCGACCTTGCCATCGATCTCGCCGACGATTTGCAGCCCCTTCACCATGTGATCCATGGCGTCGTATTCGAATGCGCCGTCGCTCCAGTATTTCATCGCGATCAAATTATTGACCGCGGCGAGAATGGTCTTCTCGTCGGCCTCATAACGCTTCGCCACGATCCTGGCTGTCTCCTCCGGGTTGGCGTAGAGGAAGGCCACCGCCTTTGCGCGCGCCTGCACCAGCTTGCGCAATTTGTCCTTGTTGGCCGCGGCGTATTCTGAAGTCGTGACTCCGACCGTCTGCACCATCGGCGGCAATTCGTCCTTGGCGAAAAATACCGGCTTGAACTTGCCGGATACCTTGGACCAGATCGGATCCATGACCGGGGCGGCGACCACGGCCTTCTGCTCGACCATCGTCAACCCGGCCCCGATGCCGCCGGCCGCGACGGTCTCCGACTTGATGCCGTGCTTGTCGCTCACCATCGTCAGCAGCATGTCGGTGACCGACTTCGGCGACGTGAAGGCGACCTTCTTGCCGGCGAGGTCCTTGACCGACGAGATGCCAGAATCCGGCAGGGTGACCCAGAGAATCTCACCGGCGGTGCGCACGCCGGTATGGATGATCTTCAGATCGATCCCCTGCTTCATGGCGGCAAGCGCTGCCGACAACGCCACCTCGCCATAGGGCAGGCTGGAGGCCATCACATTGCGCATCGTGGTGCCGCCACCCTTGGAGGTGAGCACGCCGTCGATGTCGAGGCCGGCCTCCTTGTAATAGCCCTTCTCGATCGCGATCGCGTAGGGCGCGCCGTACATCAGCACGCCCCAATGCGTAACCGTGATCTGTTCGGCAGCGGCCGGACGCGGCGCTGCCAATACCCCCAGGGTCAAAACGCAACTCAGGACCAGTTTGTACACAATGCTCATGATCGCTCCTCCACCCGGAATGATTGCTGGATCAACAAAATCCAACAAATATCGGCTATATTCCCGACACGCCCTATTTTTCTCCAATCATATTGTATACAATGAGCTCTCATGTCCAGCGGGAAGATAAGGCCATGAACCGACCTGAGCGCCTGCGCGCCTCCGATGTCGCTTACAGCTCGATCCGTCAGGGCCTGGCGGCCGGCCGCTGGGCACCCGGTTCGCATCTGCGCGAAAGCGAACTCGCGGTCGAACTGGGTATCAGCCGCACGCCGGTGCGCGAGGCGCTGCGCAAGCTTGCCAGCGAACAGCTGGTCTCGTTCGAGCCGCATCTCGGCGTCCGGGTGCCCGGCTGGTCCAATCACGACATCGAGGAGATTTTTGCGCTGCGCGTCGAGCTGGAAAGCTACGCGGCGGGACAAGCGGCGCGCCATGCCAACCCGGCGCAGGTGGCCGAGCTACGCGAACTCGCGGGGCAGATCGAGAAAGCCGCTTTCGGCGGCGAGGAGCCGGACTATGTCCAGATAACCGAGCTGAACAATCGCTTCCACGGCCTGATTGTCGTTGCGGCCGCCAACCAGCGCCTCGTCAGCCTCGTTGTCACGCTCGTCGAAATCCCGCTCGTGGTGCGCACTTTCACGCGCTTCGACCGGCAGGAATTGGCGCGTAGCGTCAGCCATCATTACGATCTGGTCGAGGCCATCGATGGCCGCAATGCCGATTGGGCCGTGGCGGTGATGCGCGCGCACATTCATGCAGGGCGGCAGGTGATGCTCCGCACGTCCGCGGGCGGAGACGATGAGTCTCATTCAAGTAACTGACGTCCAGCCACGAGGGCAATTATCGCAAGCCGCGCCTGTGCTGGGTGACGATGATGACGCGGATGATGCAGTCGGATATGGATTCGCCGTGCCGCCGCACCTTCTGCAAGCGTTGCCACGTTTCCGCATCGATCTGCAGCTGCCATTCGCCGTTTCGCGAGCGCCGCACCGGCTCCTCGAACGGGAACTCGGCCGCAATCAATGCGCGGCACTCGTCGGTGATTTCGATCTCCGGCATCGCTCTCGAAATTTTCGCGGGCCGGTGCTGGCCGCGCGGGCAGCTATCGCGCGGTCAGGAGAAATCAGCCAGTTAAATCGCGGCAATCTTTTCCGGGAAGAATGGCCATGCGACAATCCGCGCAAAATTGCGATCGACTGCGCGCTACAATATCGGTTCGCGTATCGTCAGGGGTTGCGACGCTGCGCCCATGAGAGGGAGCCACGGATTGACGCCGCGCGTTCTGGTATTGATCTGTTGTCTGCTTTCGTCCGTGCCTGCGTTCGCGCAGGCCGATCTCGCGCACGCGCCGCAGAAACTTGCGCTGCGGGTCGCCACCGCCATGCTCGGCGACCAATGCCGCATGATCGGGACGCCGGATCCGGCATCGCTGGCGTCGGTCTCCCTGCACCGGACTTTTCACGATGATTTCGACGTGCATCCGCTCGTCGGCGAAAGGTGGGCACCGCATTACGCCGGCGGCGCGGCGTGGCCGGAAGCGCGCTACTGGGGCGGCGAAGGCTCGGACTTCAGGCGCAAGACCAGCTACAACGGCGAACAGCAGATCTATGTCGATCCACGCTATGGCGGACGCGAGACGAAGCCGCTCGCCCTCGACCCCTTCAGGGTTCACGGCGGCATTCTCTCGATCACGGCAAGCCGCACGCCATCCGCGCTGAAGGCCGTGCTGTTCAACAATGAATACATTTCGGGGATCCTGACGACCCAGAGCCGGTTTTCCCAGAAGTACGGATATTTCGAGATGCGCGCGAAGGTGCCGGTCGGCACCGGCGTGTGGCCGGCGTTCTGGATGCTGGCCGATGACGGCGGCTGGCCGCCGGAGGTCGACATCATGGAGGGGCGCGGGCAGCGGCCGGGCGATATCGTGATGACGACGCATTGGCGGATACCGGCCACGCAGCGCGTGGAACGCTGCGGGTTCGATTTCAGGGTGCCGGACGCATCGACTGCGTTTCACAATTACGGTGTGCTCTGGCAGCCGGACCGCATCACCTATTTCATCGACCGGCAGCCGATGTCGGAGATCAAGGTCCCGGTCGGCTTCGATGACCCCATGTACATGATCGTGAATCTTGCGATGGGCTCGAAGAATTTCGAGGGCGTGGGATTCATCGATGGCGAATCTCCCGATATGGTCGCATTCGAGATCGACCGGATTTCGGCCTACCAGATCGACGACCACTGACCGGAGATGACGATGTTCGGAAAATTCTCGCGCCGGCGCTTTGCGAAGCTTGCGGGCCTTTCCGCGCTCGGCATCGCGGCAGCGCGTGGCGACGCCGCCGCGCAACCATCAGCCGACCGGCACGCGCCGGGCAACTTTCCGAAAGATTTTGTGTGGGGCACGGCCACCTCGTCCTACCAGATCGAGGGCGCGGTCAATGAAGACGGCCGCGGCCGTTCGATCTGGGATACGTTCTCGCATACGCCGGGCAAGGTCGAGGACGGCACCACCGGCGACCGCGCCAACGAACATTACCATCGCTACAAGGAAGACATCGGTCTCATCAGGCAGACCGGCGCGAAGGCCTACCGGTTTTCGATCGCATGGCCGCGGGTGTTTCCGGAAGGAACGGGAGCGCCGAACCCCAAGGGCCTCGACTTCTACGACCGTCTCGTCGACGAACTCCTGAAGAACGGCATCGAGCCTTACGCGACGCTGTATCACTGGGACCTGCCCCAGGCGCTCGAGGACAGGCTCGGCGGCTGGCGCTCCAGCGAGACCTCGAAAGCGTTCGCCGATTATGCGGGCCACGTGGCGGCGCGCCTGAGCGACCGCGTCAAATCGATCTTCACGATCAACGAGGCCGGCAGGTTCGTGACCTTCGGCTACGGATTGGGGATCGATGCACCCGGACTCAAGCTGCCGGATGCGGACGTCAACCAGGTCCGCCACCATGTCGCGCTCGCGCATGGGCTCGCCGTGCAGGCGATCCGCGCGCGCGGGCGCGCCGGCACCAAGGTCGGCCCCGCCGAAAACATCGCGACCTGCGTGCCCGTGTTCGACACACCCGACCACGTTCGCGCCGCCGAGATCGCGACACGCGAACTCAACTCGGGCTTCCTCGGCGTCATTCTGGAAGGCAGGTACACCGACGGATTCCTTCACTATGCCGGCAGGAACGCGCCAAAATTCACCGCCGACGAACTGAAGATCATTTCGTCGCCCAACGATTTCGTCGGCCTCAACATCTACGCGCCGCAATTCTACATTGCCGCGTCCGACAAGCCGCCCGGCTGGCGCATGCTGCCCTTCCCCGCTTCATTCCCGCACATGAATTCCGATTGGCTGCGCGTCGGCCCCGAGACGATCTACTGGGCGCCACGGCTGGCGGCAAAAATCTGGAACATCGAAACGATCTACATCAGCGAGAACGGCACCTCGTCGGAGGACAAGCTCAGCGTCGACGGCCAGGTCTACGATCTCGATCGCATCATGTATCTGCGCAATTATCTGCGACAGCTGCAGCGCGCGACGTCGGAAGGCGTTCCGGTGCGCGGCTATTTCCTGTGGAGCCTGATGGACAATTTCGAATGGATCTACGGCTATGAAAAGCGCTTCGGCATCTACCATGTCGACTTTGCGACGCAGCGCCGGACCCCTAAACTCAGCGCCGCCTTCTAT
>DATCXE010000513.1:0-2360 GCA_036565985.1 Bradyrhizobium sp. | reverse complement strand
GGGATCGCTGCGGCCGGTGCGCCCGCCTGCCGCAAGCGCTGCTCCTGGGCGGCGAGAACTTCCGGCGCGGCGATCTCCAGCGAGAACCACGCCAGTCCGGTGGCCGCGTCGTCGCGCGGGCCTGCGCCCTGGCTTTGCCAGACGTTCAAGCCGAGGTGATGGTGATAGCGCCCCGAAGAGAGGAACGCGGCGCCGGTCCGTTTGCGGGTCGGATCGAAACCGATGGCGCCGCCGTAGAAACGATCCGCCTGTTCGAGGTCGCCGACGCGCAGATGCATGTGGCCGATGCGAAGGCCGTCTGGCGCCTTGGCATAGCTGGTCGTGCGCGTACCCGTCAGCGCCAGCAGGCCGTCGATGTCGAGCGGGTCGGTTGCCATCGTGACCGTGCCGGAATCCCATTTCCAGAGTTCCGGCGCGCGATCCGCGTAGACCTCGATGCCGTTGCCCTCGGGGTCGTCGAGATAGACGGACTCGCTGACGAGATGATCGGCGAACCCACTCAGCGGAATCTTGTTCGTTGCGGCATGCACCAGCCAGCGCGCAAGGTCCTTTCGCGTCGGCATCAGGAACGCGGTGTGGTAGAGACCCGCGGCGTTCCGCGCCTCGCGCGCCGCACCCTCGCGCCGTTCGAGGTCGAGCAGCGGCACGCCGCCTGCGCCCAGACGAGCGCCGGTTGCCGTGCGCGTCATGACGGTCAACCCGATCGCGTCGCGATAATAGTCGGCGACCTTGTCGAGGTCGCGCACGCGCAAGTTCACCATGCCGACGCGCATCGGCGTTCGGTTGGCGAAGGTCGGCCCGTTGCCCACCGTGCCCTCCGCCCGCGCCGCGGCAGCGGCTGCTGCGACGAGCGAAGAGGCGCTGGCGAGGTGAAGCAATGTGCGGCGCGTCAGGTCGATGGTCATGTCGCTTCTCCAGGACGCGATGGCTCGTTCAGGCGAGCCAATTTTCTACTTTCAGACCGCGAACGCGTTTGAACTCATCTGCGTTGGCAGTCACGATTGTGGCGCCAGCCGCATAAGCATGTGCGGCGATCAGCAGATCGTTTCCACCTATGGGCCTGCGAGCTGCTTCGAGTTCCGCGCGAATGCTGCCGCACTCGGAATCGGCCGGTATCTCCAGCGGCAGAACATCGATTTCGCCGAGCAAATCCTCTACCACCTTGAGCAATCGTTCTGAACCGCTCTTCGCGCATCCATAGCGCAGTTCCGCCGCTACGATGATGCTCGTGCAAATATTGTCCTCACCCACCTTCGCGATCCGCTTCGCGGCTTTGCCCTGTGGGTTCCTGATCAGATCGGAGATAATGTTCGTATCCAGCATGTAGCGGGTCAAGGCACGTTCTCCGGCTTCAGCACCGCGTCGTCGATCTCGGGAATGCCGGGTTCAATCGGCTTCATGGTCTTGAGCAGCGCAACGAGCCCGCGCTTGCGTATTGGCTCGATTACCAGGCGTTCGCCGTCGCGGTGAATGATCGCCTCATTGCCGGGCAACTCGAACTCGACCGGAATGCGGACTGCCTGGTTGCGGCCATTTCGAAACAGTCTGACGTGGCGATGCTCGGTCATCGGGAAGGCTCCTTCACAGGCATATGCCAATGACATATGCCAAGGCCGGGTCGTTTGCAAGGCCGGTTGCATGCATTCGGGAACCATCGCTCTGGACGGACGTTCAGTCATGGGAAAACCGTTCTCAGCCATCGGAGACGAGCATGATCCGCGTTGCGGCAGCGATTCTCGCAGGAATACTAAGCGTGAGCACTGCGGCCGCGCAGTCCACCGCGGCGTCGAGCGACAAGCCGGAGACGGCGTGCACGACGTCGCCGGCTGCGACAACGGGAAGTGGCGAGGAAAAGACGGCCAACTCCATGGCCGTTGAAAAGAGCGCCGTGTTGCCGGACGCCGGCGGGTCTAACTCGGCGGCGCCTACGGTCCAGAGCGGGGGCAAGCCACTGAAGGTCGACCCGAACTGTCCGCCGGATTCCAAGCCGAAGTAGCCGCGGGCTAACGTGTTCATTCCGGTAGGCTGGCCTTCTCGAAAACCATTTCACCGCAATGCGCGCATGGGCGTCATTGCGAGCGCAGCGACTTGTCCGCCGTAGCTCGGAGAGCGAAGGTGGAAGCAATCCAAGCCTCTGCATGCCGCGCTATCGATTGCTTCGCTCCGCTCGCAATGACGGATGTGAATTCTAAGTGCGACAAAGCAACGCGACAGGCAAATCAGTCCAAAGTCTGTCCATCCCGTCGCGCAAAAATATTCCGCTCGCGCCGTCGGGCAAATCACTGATTTAATTCCGCGCGTCTCACCCGTTACGAGGGGCGGCTCGCGATCGTCACGAACGCGCGGTGGGATGCGGTGGA
>DATCXE010000498.1:0-2016 GCA_036565985.1 Bradyrhizobium sp. | reverse complement strand
GCGCGTCAACATCGCGCGCGGATTCATCTCCGATCTGCCGATACTTCTGCTCGACGAGCCGACCGCGTCACTGGATGCAGCCAATCGCGCGGTGGTGGTCGAATTGATCGACGAGAAGAAGCGCAACGGCGTCGCCATGGTCGCCATCGTCCATGACGACGAAATCCGCCATTTGATCGCCGACCGCATCGTTGACGTGACATCGTTCGCCTCAGCGGCATAGAAGAGAGAACTGACATGACTTCGACCGGTTCCGAGACCGTCATCGGCAACGCCCGGATCGTGCTGGCAGACCGCGTGATCGAGCGCGGCTGGGTCGCCTTTGCCGGCGGCCGCATCGCCGAAATAGGCGAAGGCAACGCCCCCGCGGGCAGCCAGGACGCGGCCGGCGACCTGATCATGCCCGGCCTGATCGAACTGCACACCGATCATCTCGAAGCGCATTACGTGCCGCGGCCCAAGGTGTTCTGGGATCCGATCGCAGCCGTCGTCTCCTACGACGGCCAACTTGCGACCTCGGGCATCACGACGGTGCTGGATTCGCTGCGGGTCTGGCGCGAGGACGGCGCCGAGGAGGTCGATGGCCGGGCAGGGGTGCTGGCGGACGCGATCACCTCCGCCCGCGAAGCAAATCTGCTGCGGGCCGATCACTTCCTGCATCTGCGCTGCGAAATCCCGATGCCTGACGTGGTCGAGGAGGCCAAGGAGCTGGTCGGTCGCCCCGACGTACGGCTGATGTCGCTGATGGATCACACGCCGGGGCAGCGTCAATTCCGTGACGAAGTCAAGCTGCGCGATTACTACCGCGGCAAGGGCGCCGGCAAAACCGACGCCGAGCTGGACGAGCTGTTCGCAAAGCGTTTTGCCTACCAGAAAGCCTATGCCGCGACCAACATGCGCGAGATCGTCGCGTTGGCGCATCAATACGATATTCCGCTCGCAAGCCATGACGACACCACGGAAGAGAACGTCACCGACGCGATCAGGGATCGCGTTTCGGTGGCGGAGTTTCCGACCACGATGGAAGCGGCGCGTGGATTGCACCAGGCCGGCATCGGCATTCTGATGGGTGCGCCGAACGTCGTTCGTGGCGGTTCGCATTCTGGTAATATCGCCGCGGTCGATCTCGCCCGCGAAGGGTTTCTGGATATCCTGTCATCCGACTACATTCCCTCGAGCCTGCTGATGGCGGCGCTGCAATTGCCGCGACACGTACCTGCCATCGATCTCGCCTCCGCGGTTCGAACCGTGACCAAGACGCCGGCCGAAGCGGTCGGGCTCGCCGACCGCGGCGAGATCGCGACCGGCAAGCGCGCCGATCTGATCCGCGTGCATGTCGCGCGCGACATTCCGGTGGTGCGCAGCGTTTGGCGCCAAGGGCAGCGTGTGGCATGACGGAAACCCTGACCGTATCCGCCGGACAATCGGCTGCGATCGGACCCGGCCGGTTGATTCTGGTGGTCGGCCCGAGCGGCGCGGGCAAGGATACGCTGCTGGGGCTTGCAAAGGCGGCCTGCGCCGATGATCCAGGCATCGTGTTTCCCCGCCGCGTGATCACCCGCCAGGCCTCGGCCTCCGAGGACAACGAGGAAGTGAGCGCCGACACCTTTCAGGAGGCGCTGGCGCGTAACGAATACGCCGTGCATTGGGAGGCGCATGGGCATTGCTATGCGCTATCCCGTGCCATCGACGACGAAATCTGCGCCGGTCGCACCGTCGTCGCCAACGTCTCGCGTACCGTTATCGTCGCGATGCGGCACGCCTATGCCAATGTCCTGGTCGTTTCGATCACGGCGCCGCCCGACGTTCTTGCGGAACGGCTGGCGCTGCGCAGCCGCAGCAGCGACGGAAAGCTCGAGCACCGGCTGAGTCGAACGGTGGACGAAGCCGCCGCCGCGGCTGATGCGACGATCGTCAACACCAGCACCGCTGAATATCACGCCCGTCAGTTGGTTCGGATCATCAAGGGTGAGCGCTGGGACGGGTAGGCGGGGGAACGAGAATGTCTATTGTCGA
>DATCXE010000480.1:0-3514 GCA_036565985.1 Bradyrhizobium sp. | reverse complement strand
GACCCAGACCCCCGGCAGCGGGCTGCCGAAGCCCGCATTCTTCAGCGCCTCGCGCGCGGCGTCGCGGTCGCCGCCATTGCCGATCAGCAGCAGTTCGAACCGTCCGGTCCAGTCGGACGCGGGCGGCCCGTAGATGTGTTTCGTTGCAATATCAAAAGTTTGCCGGCCGCTCTGCACCAAACGATAGAAGCTGTTGCGACCGATTCTAGTGCGCTCGAACCAGCCCTCGGCGGTCAGCCGCGACATCGCAGTACGCACCACGCTGGCGTCGACGTCCAACTCCCTGAAAAACTCCAGCAGCGTGCCGAGCCAGACCGAGCCGCCGCGCGGCACGATGGCATCGCCGAACATGGTGATGACGATAGAACCGGTGCGCGAAGGTTCGCGCTTCAATTGCTGAATGATGCGGGCAAGCGGCGGCGGCATGCATCAACGCATACCGCGTTTTGCGGGAGAGCGACAATGGAGGGAGATGGGCTTTCATCCTTCGAGACGCCGCTTTGCGGCTCCTCAGGATGAGGACAAAGAGCAGGAAGAAGTCACGAAGAAAGTCCTCATGGTGAGGAGCGCGGCAGCCCCGCGCGTCTCGAACCATGGCCGCAAGCGAATTCTACCGATGCGGATTTGGATAGACCAAACCACGCCAGCCGCTTCGGTCGAACGGCGCCCACTCGCCCTCCGCCTGCGCCAGGCGATCAGCGACGGCATAGACGACGGCGGGATGATGGCCCATGCCGCAATGGCTGCTCTCGACCTCGATGCTTTCTGAAGTCGCTGTCGTCTGCTCCATGCAGCCCTGCCAGGCGCAGATGCCGTCGGTGCGGCTGAAGATCGCCGTGGTCGGCACCGGCGGCGTGCCCGCCAGTGCGCCGCCGAAACGATGGTCCTCTTCCTCGGCGCTGCGGCCGCTGGCCAATTCGTAAACCCGCCAGGCGTTGGTCGCCTTCGGGCCCGAAGCGAACGGGCTGCCTAGCGTGATCACGCCGCGCACCCGCTCCGGCATCATCTTGGCGAGCTGACGCGCATAGAGACCGCCAAGGCTCCAGCCGACCAGCGAGACCTTGCGGCCGTGGGTGTCGTTCAGCTCCTGCACCAGATCGACCATCGCATCCTGCACGCCATGCCGCAGTCCGAGGTTGCGGCCCTGGCGCCAGCCGCTGACGGCGTAGCCGCGGCTTTTCAGAAATGCGCGCAGCGGACGCGTCGAGACGTCGGACGCAACAAGCCCGGGCAACACCAGCACCGGATGACCGTCGCCGCGCGGGGCGAGGCTCAGCAACGGCAACGCGCCGAGAAACGCACCCAATTCGGAAATCGCCCGCCCCTCCAGAAACATCAGGGTCCTGGACGGCGGGGCAAGCGTCTGCGTGGCGGCGGACATCGTATCTCCTCTCGGGCGGGGCCCCTTACGTCTCGGCAGCCACCCCATTGGTTAAGTTGAGTAGACGCAAACGCAGCAGAATCGTTCCGCAACGCAACATTACTATCCAAAAAGCTAAGGAACGGGATTTGGTCTTGCAAGCGGCCCACGTCACACTTGGGGCAACTAAAAGCGTTGACGTGATTAATTCGTCACAGCAGCCGCAGCAGGTATTCGAGCGTGTAGAGCGCGAGCCCCGCCAGCCCGCCGATCACCGAGCCGTTGAAACGGATGTATTGCAGGTCGCGGCCGATGTTGATTTCGATCAGCGAGATCAGCTGCCCCATGTCCCAGGATTTGACCTGGTCGGAGATGAAGGTCGAGACGCCGCTCTTCTGTTCGGCGATCACCGTTCGCAGTACGGCCACGAGTCCCTGGTTGATTTCGGCGCGCAGCTCGGCGTCGCCGGCCAGCGCCTCGCCTGCGGTCACGAACATGCGCACCAGATACTGCTCCAGCACCTGCGTTTCGCCCGAGGCGCTGCGTTCGAAGAACGTTCGCACATTCTCCCAGACATGACGCGCCAGGTTGGTCAGTTCGGGACGCGCCAGCAGATCGCGCTTCAGGCCCTGGATGCGCTCGGCATAGGCCGGATCGGTGCCGAGCCGGTCGACGAAGCCCAGCACCATGCGATCGAACTCGCCGCGAAACGGATGCTCGGGATCGTTGCGGACTTCCTCGAAGAACGCGCTCGCCGAGGCCACGATCTTGTTCACCAGAAACTTGTCGGCGCGATAGAGTTTTAAAAGCGTCGGCAATTCGGCGCGGACCTTCTCGCGGATCATGGCCATGGTCTCGGCCTGCGTCAGCGTCTGGTGCACCCCACCCAGAATGTCGTCGAGCAGCCCCCGATGGCGGCCCTCCTTGACGAAGGCGCGTAGCGTACCGGCCGCGAGCGGCGCCAGATCGATCGCCATCAATTGCGCGGTGATGCGGCGGCTGACGAACGTCATCAGCCCGGAATTCTCCGTCGCCGCCACCGCCTCGGGCAGCAGCCGCAGCGCGAACCGCGCCAGATCCTCGCTGCGCTTGCGGTCGCGCAGCCAGTCGGCGATGAACGAGCCGAAATCGATCTGCCGCAGCTTGGCCTCGACCGGCGCGGCTTCGAGGAAATGCATCTCGATGAATTCGCCGAGCTTGTCGGCGATGCGGTGCTGGTTGCTCTGGATGATGGCCGTGTGCGGGATCGGCAGTCCCAGCGGCCGTTTGAACAGCGCCACCACGGCGTACCAGTCGGCGAGACCGCCGATGGTGGCGGCTTCGGCGAAGGCTGCGATGAAGCCGAACACGGGGTGCACGGGCAGCAGCGCCTTCGCGCCAAGGAAAATCGCAAACGTCGCCGCCAGCACGGATGTCGCCAGCAACTTCACGCGCCGCAGCTCGGCGGCGCGCGCGGCGTCGCCGGGGGTGTCGATGACGAAAGTGGCGGGAAGCGTCATGGCGGCTTTCGAGTGGACAACGATCCTCATCCTGAGGAGCCGCGAAGCGGCGTCTCGAAGGATGGCGGCATCGGGGCTCTCATGGTTCGAGATGGCGCAAGGGCGCCTCCTCACCATGAGGGTCTAACCTGATCTATGCCGACGCCCGACAAAAAGAAGGCCCGCCTAAGCGGGCCTTCAAAAACGGCAGTTGTCAGGCGGATCGCGATCAGGCGGTCTTGGAATAGACCTTGGAGAAATTGTCCTGCGCGGTCTTGGCGCTGTCAGCGACGAGCTTGCCGAGATATTCGGTGGTGGCCTTCGCCCGCGAGACGAACACTTCGCCACGCGCACGGACCATTTCCGACTGGATCTGGGCGGCTTCGCTCAGCGACTTGGCCGAAGCGAGCTTGTCAATGCCGGCGAAGAACGCTTCCGCGTCCTGATAGAACGCCTGCTGGAGGTTGCGGCTGATCTTGGCGGCCTCGGAAACCGAACCGGCAACGGCGGTCTCGATGGCAGCGGTGACCTTCTCGGAACCGGCATGCATGTCGGCGGCGCGAACCTTGGCGGTCTCGGCCTGCTTCTTCACGAACTCACGGGCGGCTTCCGGAACTTCCAGGTTCTGAAGCTTGGTGAACGCCTCGGTGACGGGCGCGAAGGCTTCCTTGACGGT
>DATCXE010000438.1:0-4278 GCA_036565985.1 Bradyrhizobium sp. | reverse complement strand
GGTGCGGTTTCGGTGGCGCCAAGGCCGGTCAGCATCGGCACGCGATAGCCGGTCTCCCGAACCGAAAGCTCGTCGAGGCTGTTCCACACGAACGGCGACAGCGCCGCGCCCGAGAAGAACATTGCATGCAGCTTCGAGAAGAATTTCTTCCGCAACGCGGCGTCGTCGCGCAGATAGGGCAGCAGCGATTCATAGCCCTTGGGCACGTTGAAATAGACCGTCGGCGAAATCTCCTGCAGATTGCGCACGGTCTCCTCGATGCCGCCGGGCATCGGCTTTCCCTCGTCGAGATACATCGAGCCGCCATTGTACAGCGTCAGCCCGATATTGTGGTTGCCGCCGAACGTGTGGTTCCACGGCAGCCAGTCGACGATGACGGGCGGCTCGTCCTTCAGGAACGCCAGCGTCTCGCGCAGCATCACCTGGTTGGCGCAGATCATGCGCTGGGTGTTGATGACAGCCTTCGGGTTGCCGGTCGAGCCCGACGTCAGCAGGAATTTTGCGATGGTGTCGGGGCCGATGGCCTCGTGAATCGCGTCGAGGCGCGGATGCAGCGGCGCGGCCATCAGGTCCGCGAGACTCGTGAGGTCGCGTCCCCGCACCGTGCCGAACGACGCCGCGATCTCGATTCCCGGAGAAACATTGGCGGTCAGCGCATCGGCGAATTTGGCGGCATCGTCCGCGAACACGAGGCCGGGCGTCAGCAGCTTCATCAGATAGGAGAGCTTGCCGTAATCCCGCGACACCAGCGAATAGGCCGGCGATACCGGACAGAACGGGATGCCGGCATAGAGCGAGCCGAACGCGATCAGCGCATGATCGATCGAATTGCCGGAGAGAATGACGACCGGCTTCTCGGCCGAGAGGCCGCGTGCGAGCAGCGCGGAGGCGATGTGCCGCGATGACGCCAGCAGTTCCGCGTAGGTGATCTGCCGCCAGCCCCGCGCAGCGTTTCGTTCCGCCATGAAGACGCGATCGGGGGCAGCTTTCGCCCAATGGTGCAGCCGGTCGGTGAGGCGCACCGGATAGTCGCTCAGCTGTGCTTTCGGCCGCAGGTAGATGGTGCCGTCTTCACGGCGATCGACGGTCACGGCGGGCGTGCCGAAGGAAATCGGGCGCAGCGGATGATCGCCGGCGCGCGCGGCCGATTCAGTCGAGGCGGAGATGCCGGGCTTGGCGCTCATGTCAGGTCGGCTTCACCTTTGCAGTCTTGCGATCGAGAAACGCACGAATGCGGCGCTTGGCTTCCTTGTCGCTTTGCGCGACCGTCGCCATCAGGGATTCCATCAAGAGACCGGCCTGCGGATTGGCTTCCGCGATCATCGGCAATGCCTGCAGCACTGCAAAGTTCGTCAGCGGCGCATTCGCGGCAACGCGCTCTGCCAGTTCCACCGCCTTCGGCAGCGCGCCGCCGGCTTCGGTCAGATATTGCGAGAAGCCGTAGGCCGCGCCTTCGGTGGCCGAATAGACCCGGCCCGTCAGCATCATGTCGGTCATCCGCGCCACGCCGATCAGCCGCGGCAGCCGCACCGATCCGCCGCCGCCGACGAAAATGCCGCGCTGGCCCTCGGGCAGCGCGAAATACGCGGAGGGTTCGGCAACTCGGATGTGCGCGGCGCAGGCCAGTTCGAGCCCACCGCCGATCACCGCGCCCTTGAGCGCGGCGATCACGGGCACGCGGCTGTACTGGATGCGGTCGAACACCCGGTGCCACATCTGGGAGTGACGCAGCCCCTCGGTGGCGTCGTGTTCGGTCAATTCCGAAAGATCGAGGCCGGAGGAAAAATGATCGCCGATGCCATGGATGACCACGGCGCCGACGTCGTCGGGCAGGCTTGAGAAGCAATCCTGGATCGCGAGGATGATGCCGTCATTCAGCGCATTGCGTTTTGCGGAACGGTTGAGGCCCACGGTGAGCACCGCACCCGATTGCTCGATCCTGAGCAGGTCGGATTGACCCGCTGATGCGGTGGAGGCGGCGTTTCCCATAGGCTCTATATTACTTCCTGTGCAGAATAATTATATTTTATAACGATATTGGGAGGAGTCAAGGCGCGCCGCCGCCTACGGCGTCCCCGATCGTATCCACCGATGTCGTCCCCCGCGAAGGCGGGGGACCCAGTACGCCGCAGCTTATCGGTTCAATCATCGACGTCTCTGGAATACTGGATCACCCGCCGGAGCCTGTCATCGGGCGGCCATTCGGCCGACCCGGTGGCGGGTGATGACGCGCGGGTGTAACTCCGCGTTCTCGCGGCTCGATGAGCCCGAGGTTTGCATCGATGCTGTCCCTCAAGGAGGGAGCAGGGAATGCCGGGTGCTTGCTGCACCCGCGGTCTCGTGTGCAATTGCGCACTAAGAACGCGCACACGAGCATACAGGAGCAGCCGGAACACTCCGGCATTCCCTGCGCAATGGCTTTACGGCTTATAGCGTGATCTCCCCGGAGAACGGCTCTTTTGCCTCCGTCGTCGCGCAAGGCGCGAGCCATTGCGCAACTTGACGCCAGCACCGCGACGTCAGGACCACACGCCTTTGCCGTACGCATCATGCGCCTTCGCCTTGCGCGCACTCCGCGTCCACCGCATCTCACCGCACGTTCGTGACGATCGCGAAGCGCCCTTCAACCGCCGTGAGACGCGCGGAGTTAAATCACTGATTTGCCCGACGGCGCGAGCGGAATATTTTTGCGCGAAGGGATGGACAGGCTTTTGAGTGAGTTGCCCGTCGGGTTGTTATGTCGCAGTTTTTTCGCTTGTCATTCCGAGGCGCGCCTCTTGGCGCGAACCCGGAATCCATTTTGCAGCCGGTTATGTGGCCCGATGGATTCTCAGATGTGCAATTGCACATCATAGTTCGTGCTTTGCGCACCCCGGAATGACGAGAGAGAAGCGACGCCGCCCTCACAGCACCTGGTGCACGTCGATGACGACGCGGTCGGCGTGGCGGGCGGCGGAGCCGATGAAGAGGTTTTCCATCAACCAGCGATATTTGGGAGCGCCGGTCTCGAACTTCGGCACGGTGCGGAAATAGATCAGTTTTGGATCGACCGGTTCGCCGCGCTTGAGTTTTTGCAGCAGTTCGACTGGGCCGAAGCGCAGTCCCCTGTTCTCGACATAGACCACCGCACCGTCGTCGGTCTCGAAGGCGTATTTCGCTTCCAGTTCGATCAACTCGTTGGGGCGGATGATCTGGAAATCCGCGCCGAAGGCGCAGACGTTGCCGTTTATTCCCTCGCCCTTCACGTCGCCGCCGAGTATCGGAATGATCCGGCGCACGCCGGTGCCGATCTCGCCGGCCGATGTCACCTCGCCGATCCGCGCGGTGATGGTGAAGACGTATCTGGTCGAAAGCTGTGGAGTCGTCATCGGGCACCTGTGCTCTGTCGTGACTATGCCTCAGGCCCCTCATGGTGAGGAGCGCGAAGCGCGTCTCCGGACGATGCTTCGCATCGCCGGGGGAGAACCATGTGGCACCGTCCGCGGCCAGCATCCTTAGAGACGCCCGCTCTGCGGGCTCCTCAGGATGAGGAATTGAGATCTATGACGCAGCAGCGTTATCCCGCCATGCGTTGCGGCAACCATAGCGCCAGTATCGGAAAAGCGATCAAGATCACCAGCCGGATCAGATCGGTCGCCACGAACGGCAGCACGCCCCTGAAGATGGTGGAGAACGATACGTCCTTCACCACGCTCTTGATGACGAACACATTCATGCCGACCGGCGGATGAATCAGGCCGAGTTCGACCGTCATCACGATGATCACGCCGAACCAGATCGGATCGAAGCCGAGATGCATGATGACAGGGAAGATGATCGGGACGGTGAGGATGATCATGGCCATGGCGTCCATCAGGCAGCCCAGTACCAGATACATCACCATGATCAGCGCGAGAATGCCGTAAGGACCGAGCCCGAGGCCGGTGAGGAGTTCCGTCACCTTCTGCGGGGTCTGCGTCACCGTCAGGAAGTAGCCGAAGATCAATGCGCCGATCAGCACCGTGAACACCGCCGCCGCGGTGCGGGTCGCCTGCAGCAGCGAGGCCAGGATTTTTTCCTTGTTCAGCCGCCCCGTGAGCAGGCCGATCAGGAATGCGCCGGTGGCGCCGACGCCGCCGGCTTCGGTCGGCGTGAAGCGTGGCAGGAACGGCAGGCCGTAAAGCCCGCCGATCACGAAGATGAACAGCAGCACCGGCGCCCAGATGTTCTTCAGCCCGGCGAAGCGCTCGCGCCAGGTGGTCTGCGGCCCCTTCGGCAGGAAGTCCGGCCGGAACCAGC
>DATCXE010000396.1:0-16098 GCA_036565985.1 Bradyrhizobium sp. | reverse complement strand
GTTGGTCCGTGCCTTGTCGAGCAGTGACGGCTGTTGCAGGATTTCCATCTCGCCGCCGACGCGGCGTTCGGGTCCGATATAGGCATTGTTGGTGTTGCGCCGGCGGTCCGGGCCGAAATAGGTCTTGGTCTTGATGAACGGGCGCGGATTGGCGACGACGTTGAGAATGCGCTGGTACAGTCCCTTGGCCGAGATCGGCTTCGCCAGGAACTCGGTGACGCCGGCGTCGCGCGCGAACGTCACGCGGCGCTTCTCCGAATGTCCGGTCAGCATGATGATCGGCGCGTAGGGGTTGCCCTTGGAGTCCGGCTGCCGGATCATCTGCGCCAGTTCGAGACCGTCGAAGATCGGCATCGCCCAGTCGGTGATGACGATGTCGGGCACGTAGTGGCTGTACATTTCGAGCGCGGTGGCGCCATCCTCGGCCTCATAGGCTTCGCGCGCGCCGAACGAATGCAACAGCGTGCGCAGGATGCGGCGCATGTGCGGATTGTCGTCGCAAATCAGAAATCGCAGCTTGTTGAAGTCGATGCGATACATGGTCCGACCCGGCCAAAACGGTATACCTGCCGTTAACCGTATCGCGGTGCCGGTTAACGAAGGGTTGCAAACCGGCCCGGCGAGGGCGTCAGCCCTGCGAAATTAGTATCCGAACTGCTCGCGCAGGATGCGTTCTTCCAGGCTGTGGCCGGGGTCGAACAGCATCCGCATCGAGATCGTCTTGTCGGACAGCACCTCGACGCGGCGCACGTCGCGCACGTCGTCATGGTCGGCCGCGGCGGCGACCGGGCGCTTCTCGCTCTCGAGCACCTCGATCACCACGAAGGCGGTGTTGGGGAGCAGGGCGCCACGCCAGCGCCGCGGGCGAAACGCGCTGATCGGGGTCAGCGCCAGCAGCGCCGCGTTGATCGGCAGGATCGGCCCCTGCGCGGAGAGGTTATAGGCCGTCGAGCCGGCCGGCGTCGCCACCAGGATGCCGTCGGCGATCAGTTCCGGCATGCGCTCGTGTTCGTCGATCAGGATGCGCAGATGCGCCGCCTGGTTGGTCTGGCGAAACAGCGCGACTTCGTTGATGGCATGATGCAGGTGCACCTCGCCGTGGATGTCGGTGGCGCGCATCAGGAGTGGGTTGATCAGGGATTCCCGCGCCGCCGCGAGCCGCGTGTGCAGGTCGTGCGTGGTGAACTCGTTCATCAGGAAGCCGACGGTACCGCGGTGCATGCCGTAGATCGGCTTGCCCGAGCGCATGTGCCGGTGCAGCGTCTGCAGCATCAATCCATCGCCGCCGAGCGCCACCACGACATCGGCATCGTCGGCGTCATGATTGCCATAAAGCTTGGCAAGCTGCGCCAGCGCGGCCTGCGCCTCGACACTCGCGCTCGCGACGAAGGCGATCCGGTCATATCGCTTGGGGCTGGTCATCGGACAACGAACTCGCAGGTGACGCCGGATTGCGCCGCGCCCGTCTATACACCTTGGCAGGCCTTGTCGAGATGTCCAGGGAGAGCCTTTGGGGCAGTAGAGTAAACAGGGGCTGTCGGGGCGCTATTTTTCCTGCAGCGTCCGGATCGGGTCCCAATCCTCCCCCGGCGGGTTCTCGGCCAATTCCCGGGCCCGCTGGCAGAACAGCGATGCCGGCCGGTCGATGTCGGCCGAACGGCCAAAAGATGTCGCAGCGAGTTCGAATTCGCGGGCGCGCCAGTGCGCAAGTCCGCCGGCGTAGTTGGCGATCAGGGCCTGCTGCGAGGACGTCAGTCCGCCCTCCAGCGCCATCAGCTCGTAGATTTTCAGCGCCTGGGTTCGTCCCTTGACCCTGATCGCGTCGAGTTCGCGCCAGGCAAAATCCTCGCCGGCAAGGGCGACCGTCGTCTCGGACGCGATGATGGTCGTGCCGTAGAACTTGTTTGCGCCCTCCAGCCGCGAAGCCAGGTTCACGGCGTCGCTCATGACCGAGTAATTGAAGCGCCGCTGCGATCCGAAATTGCCGACCAGCGCCTCGCCGGAATTGATACCGATCCGCTGCGCGAGCTTGTATTCGTGGAAGGGAGCCGAGGACGCGTTGAGCTCGGCCAGTTGCATGCAGCAGTCGAGCGCCGCGCGTGCCGCATTGGCGGCATGGTCGGGATCGTCGGCCGGCGCACCGAACACCGCCACGATCGAATCGCCGATATATTTGTCGACATATCCGCCATGGCTCTCGATGACGTCGGTCATCGCAGAAAGATATTCGTTCATCAGCGACATCAGCTCGTCGGGCGACATCTTCTCCGCAATCAGCGAAAACCCTTCGATGTCGGAGAAGAACACCGTCACGTTGCGGGTCTCGCCGCCGAGTTCGGGCAATTTGTTGGACGAGAGCATCCGGTTGATGACGTGCGGGGCGAGGTAGAGGGCGAAACTCTTCTGCAGCAGGCGGCGATCCTTGTCGGCGATGACGAATCGGTAGCCGATCGTGGCGGCCAATGCAGCGAGGCTGGCCAGGATCGGCTCGACGACCGGAAGCGCCAGCGCGTAATTGAAAGCAACCGTGGCGCCGGCTACGCCAAGTGCGATCATGGCTGCCCAGGAGAAGAAGGCGATGACGGGCCGCAGCGTCCAGGCGGCGGCCGCGGCGAGCGCCGCGATCAAGGCCGCGATCGACAGGCGCGCCAGCGGTCCGGGTTCGACCACCGCGTTGCGCGCGATCAGGTTGTTGACCGCGGTGGCGTGGACATAGACGCCGGCGATCGTGCTGACCCGCGAGCTTGCGATGACCGGCGTGCTTTCGGCCGCGCATCGCGGGGCGCGCTCGCCCTCGATGCCGGTCGCAAAGCGCTTCGACGTCATGCGGCGATCCTCGATATCGAGAACGGTGCCGAAGATGACCACCTTGCCGTCGAACCAGCGCCGGAAATATTCCTTGTCGTTCCTGACGGCGCACGCACGCAGATCGGCAAACGAGAAGGTCGGGATGTCGTCGGCGCCGCCTTCGAAATTCAATGTCATCGTGTTGGGCACCCGGCCCGGAACCGTGTAGCCCGCAAGCGTCAACCTTCCGCGTTCGTCGAATTGCGGCGCGGTTCCCTGCGCCCGTGCCGCCAGTTCGACCGCCATGGTCGGCGTTTTCGCGCCGTCGATGGTGAAGGTCAGCGGCAGCCGCCGCACGACGTCGTCGCTGTCGGTATGGTCGTTGAGCGGCCGGATATTCTGCTGCTGGCGTACCGCGATGCGCTGTCCTTGCGACGGCGGGATCGGTCGGCCGCCGAGAACTTCGCCCAGCACCACCTTGCCCCTGGCGGACGCTCCGGCAAGCGAACGCAGGAAGTCGCGGTCGAAACCGCGGACCTTCTCGCCCAGCATGCTGTCCCCGAACGGTATCTCGGATTGCTCGAGGGAGTTTGGGATCACCACGTCGAAGCCGGCGACCCTGGCGCCGCCTTCGAGCGTCGCAGCCAGCACGCGGCCGATCTCGCCGGTCCAGGTCAGCATCGGCGACCCCTTGAAGGGTGCGGTGCGCAAGCTCTCCTCGTCCATCGCGACGACGACGGCAGGCGAGGTGGCAGGGTCGTGTCTTCTGCCGAACGCCTCCCAGCGCAGCGCCGTGAGGAGGTCAATGGAGAGGCCGCGGATCGGGCGGGCGATGGGAGAAACCGAAGCCGCCGCGCAGACCAGCGCGATGGCGGCGATCACAAGCCTGTCGCGCGTGGTGCGCCTTATTCTCAAGATGGCTTTCTCAAGATGGCTTGCCCGACACGCCTATTCCATCCGCAGCAGCCGGCCGACGATCGGCGTCGCGCCGGGCTGGGCCTGCGGGTCTACCCGGAACACGATCTTCGAGGACTTGAACGTGGCGCTGTAGAGGCCGCCGGGGACCAGCGCGACGTTCTCGCTGGCGAAATCGAAGAACTTTCCCTTGAGCTGGGTGCCGCCCAGACTGATCTCCTGGCGCTCGCCGGGAACGTCCAGGCGCTGCACGGTCAACTTGCCGCGTCCCTTGGCCTCCACCAGCGGCGAGGCGCCATAAAGGATGAACTGCGGTTCCGGCAAGGCAGACTTGCTCTGGTCGACGCTGCGCAGCACGGTGGCGGCGACGCCGCTGGTCTGCCGCGTGGTCACGTTCGCCTGCCTGGAATCGCAATTCGTTTTCTCGGCCTGCAGGTCGGCGAGATGCACGGTGCTCTCCTCGGTGCCGACGATCACGGTGCCGACGCCGCTGATCTTCTCACGCCGGCAGGAATTCATGTAGCTGAGAACGATCGAACCATTCTCTCCGATCTTGATGACGGATTTTGGCGTCACATAGTCCATGAACTCAGCGCCGGTCACCTTGCCCTGAACGTCCTCGACGACTGCGACCGGAGACTGGGCCGCGGCGGGAGAAACCAGCGCCAGCAGGCCGAGGCTGACAACAATCGCAAATTTCATTTTGGACCCCATTGGAAAGCGCAGGTTCGTTAGTCGCGTCAGCGCCGGAATGGTTGCATGTCTGAAGCAAAAAATAATCGGCCGGTTGGCGGCCGGAACCGATGGTTACCACCGAACCATCAGCGACGACAACCTTGAGGCGGGCCAGGAGCTTGCGCGGATTGCCTCACGCAATACTGTCGGGATTGTGATTTCCGCCAATTTCTCCCCGTTGTGTAGCACAGCCTGATTGTCGCAGTGTCGGGCGGGAAATCCCGTGGCAAGGGCCGGGTGACGCAGGGAGCAACAGGCATGGTTTTTCGTTTCACGGCGCAGCGTCATATGCGTCTGGCCGTCACGCTTCTGGCCTTGTGCTGTGCGGCCGGAGCGCGGGCGCAGGACGCCCCCGCGGCGTCGACGCAACAACAACCCGCAGCGACACCATCGCCGTCGCCGTCCGGACAGAAAGGCGGAGCAGGGCGCGGCAATGGCGCGACGCCGCCTGCGGCCGAAGCGCATCGCCTGCCGCCGGATTCCACGACCAGGCAGACGCTGGCGCTGCCCGGACGCACGCTCGACTTCACCGCCATTGCGGGCTCGATTCGCCTGTTCGACGACAAGGGCGAGCCGCAGGCCGATATCGCCTACACTTCCTACCAACTCGACGGCACCGATCACGCGACCCGTCCGGTGACCTTTCTGTTCAATGGCGGTCCGGGCGCGTCCTCGGCCTGGCTGCAGTTCGGCGCCGCGGGGCCGTGGCGATTGCCGATCGGCGTCGATGGCGCGATATCTTCCGCGACGCCCGAGGTGTCGCCCAATGCCGAGACCTGGCTCGACTTCACCGATCTCGTTTTCATCGATCCCGTCGGCACCGGCTACAGCCGGTTCGTCGCGTCGGGCGAGGATGTGCGCAAGCGGTTCCTTTCGGTCGACGGCGACGTCAGTTCGATTGCGCTGGTGATCCGGCGCTGGCTGGAAAAATACGACCGCCTGCTGTCGCCGAAATTCGTGGCCGGCGAAAGCTATGGCGGCATTCGCGGACCGAAGATCGTTCGCAACCTGCAGACCCAGCAGGGCGTCGGCGTGCGCGGGCTGATCCTGGTTTCTCCCTTGCTCGACTTCCGCGACTTTTCCGGCTCGAGCCTGCTGCAATACGTGTACAGCCTGCCGAGCATGGCTGCGGTGTCGCGGGAGGCCAAGGGCGGGATGACGCGCGCCGATCTCGCCGACGTCGAACGTTACGCCCAGACCGAGTTTCTCACCGACCTGATGAAGGGGCAGGCCGACAAGGAGGCGACGACGCGGCTCGCCGACAAGGTGGCGGCGCTGACCGGCATCGATCAGGCCGTCAGCCGCAGGCTGGCCGGACGTTTCGATATCAGCGAATTCCGCAGGGAGTTCGACCGCCGCAACGGCAGGATCATTGGACGCTATGACGCCACCGTGTCCGGCATCGATCCGTATCCGGATTCGAGCGGCATCCATTTCGGCGATCCCTCCGGCGATTCCCTGATGGCGCCGCTGACGAGCGCGGCGGTCGACGTCACCACGCGCAAACTCAACTGGCGGCCCGATGGTTCGTACCAGTTGCTCAGCGAGAGCGTGAACAGGTCGTGGGATTTCGGCCGCGGTCCGGCGCAGTCGGTTTCACAGCTGCGCCAGATTCTCGCGCTCGATCCGAAGATGAAGCTCCTGGTCGGCCACGGCATGTTCGATCTCGCCACGCCCTATTTTGCTTCCAAGGTGTTGCTCGACCAGTTGCCGGCCTTTGCAGATGCGGACCGCGTGAAGCTCGTCGTCTATCCCGGCGGCCACATGTTCTATTCGCGCGACGACACGCGTCAGGCGTTCCGCTCGGAAGTCGAAGCGCTGATGAAGTGAATTCCGGACAACAAAAAACCGGCGCAGGCTTTCGCGCTGCGCCGGTTGTTTTTCGTCATCGCGAGGAGCGAAGCGACGAAGCAATCCATATCGCGGCATAACGGAAAGATGGATTGCTTCGCGGAGCCTGTCATCGGGCGCGCATTCGCGCGACCCGTTGGCTCGCAATGACGCGATCAGTAAACCAGCCCGGTGCCCGGAGGCTTTTCCAGCGCGGCGGCGAGCGAGCGATATTCCTCGCTGGCGGTGCCGGTGAGCTGGGCAATCCTGTTCAGGTGATACTGAGCCTGATCGCGGTTGCCCTGTTCGACCTGCCACAGGCCGTAATACTGCCAGGTCTTGACGTGGTTCGGGTCGGCCTTGAGCGCGCGCTCGTACCAGATCTGCGAGACCTTGTAGTCGCCGAGCTTGCGATAGGAGTAGCCGATCAGGTTGGCGACGGCGGCGCTGTCGTCGTGGCCGAGCGCCTTCAACTGCTCGATCGCGGAGGCGTAGTCGTGGCGGTCGTAGATCGCGGCGTAGGCGGCGCGATAGCCATCGGCGAAAGCGGCTTGTTCGACGCCCGGACGGGCTTCGCTTGATTTCTTCTTCTTTTGCGGCGGCGGAGGCGGATCGTTGTCGGGCGCTGCGTAGACCACGGTAACGACGGGGGCCGCCGCGAGCGTGAGCGACAGCATTGCGAGAGTCAAAAGCCTGATTGCCAGTCTATTCATGCATCTCTCCTGATGGCCGGTTCGGCAATCCTACACCGAAGGTCGCGGATGTGAACACCCGGCGGTCGAGAACATTCCCGCCCGCACACCTCGATTTCGCCAACTTCGTAAGTGCCGCGGAGCAGGCGTCGCCGGGCATGACGAATTATTTATTCAGATGAACGAACACCACAAGTTCGCTTCAGGAGAGGTTCAGCGCGCCGGCATTAGCGTCGTCTGCGTGATCAGCGAAGTCAGACCATCCGGTCGAAGATGCGCGGATCCGCTGGATGAGGAGACAACCATGCTCAAGACCATTTCCGCCGCATTGTTCGCGGTTTCCGTTTTCGCAGCGCCTGCGTTCGCCGGTGGCCATGGCAGAACCACGCCGGCGCCGAGTGTCAGGGACGGGCACCTGAACTCACGAGTGTTCAACGCCTATGGCTGGGCGGGCCGCGACCATCATCACTATCGCCATCATCATCGCCACTATCAGCACTTCCGGTTTCATCACCACCGCCATCATCACCATCACTGACACGTGCGTTCGATCACACAGGCCACGCTGCAACTCGCGATCGTGCGCGTTGCCCGTCCCTGAAACAGATCCGCCGGCGCGTTTCGATCCCCATTGCCCCGCCGCGCCCGCGGGTTTCACACCAGCCCACGCCATTTCCCCCATGGCCGTGGGCTGGTGCCGTTCTCAACTTTTCGGGAGTGAAGTCGTCGCGGGATAACCGGTTTGCCAATTCCATTTCGCCATCAGGCAGTCTAAGAAGCGGCGAAAGTGGCGGGGAAAGAGTTTCGCTTGGGCAGATCAGCCAAAATTGCGGCGATGGTTTTGCTGCCGATGGCGCTTGCGGCCTGTGCCTCGAGCGACGACGGCAAGCCGGTCACGTACACCGACGATCGCGGCGTCTCGAACCAGCCCTTTCCCAACAACTTCCGTGCCGAGGTGCTGGCGTTCCTGAAGACCTACCTCAACAACCCCGTCGGCGTGCGCGACGCCGTCATGGCCGAGCCGGTCCAGCGCGTCGTGGGCGGGCGGCTGCGCTACGTCGTTTGTCTCCGGTTCAGTGCGCGCGAATCCGACGGCGGCTACCGCGACCCGCGCGAACGCGCCTTTCTGTTCGTCGACGGTCGGCTCGACCGCATCCTCGAGAACGCCACTGAGCCCTGCGCCGGGGCCGTCTACGTCCCGTTCGCGGAGCTGGGGAAACTGACGCGATAGCGCGTTACGCGCGTTTCCTTGAGGTGGAGGCCGGCCCTGCCGGCGTTCCCTGCGCCGCCTTGATCAAGTTGTCGCGCCGCGGTTGTCGTCCTCCCACAACGCCGCAATCGCGATGTATGGTGTGCAGGTGAGACCGGGTTCCTCAGGGATAGGCTTGTTAATCAGGAGACTGACATGCCCCAGCAAACCAGCCTTGATCGCCGCCGGCTCCTTGGCACGCTTGCCCTGACCCTCGCGGCAGCGCCGTTCGCCGTGAGCGGCAGTGCCTTCGCGCAGTCCGGCGGCGCAAAGCCGGCCGGAGCGGGCGCGATCAAGGCGGGCGGTAGTACGTCATTCGCCGCGCTGAAACAGGTCGATGCCGGCGTTCTCAATATCGGTTACGCCGAAGCCGGACCCGCTGATGGTCCTCCGGTCATCCTGCTGCACGGCTGGCCCTACGACATCTACAGTTTCGTCGACGTTGCCCCCGTGCTGGCGGCGGCCGGATTCCGGGCGATCGTGCCGTACCTGCGGGGTTACGGGACGACGCGCTTCCTTTCGCCCGATACGCCGCGAAACGGCCAGCAGGGCGCGCTCGCGATCGACGTCATCGCCCTGATGGATGCGCTCAAGATCGAGAAGGCTCTCATTGCCGGTTTCGACTGGGGCGCCCGGACCGCCGACATCGTCGCGGCGATCTGGCCGGAGCGCGTCAAGGCGCTGGTCTCGGTGAGCGGCTATCTGATCGGCAGGCAGCAGGCCAATGAGCAGCCATTGCCGCCGGCGGCCGAACTGCAATGGTGGTACCAGTATTACTTTGCGACCGAGCGCGGCCGGTTGGGCTACGAAAAGTACCGGCGCGAATTTTCCAGGCTGATCTGGCAGCTCGCCTCGCCAAAGTGGAATTTCGACGACGCGACGTTCGCGCGCAGCGCGGCGTCCTTCGATAATCCGGACCATGTCGCCATCGTGATCCACAATTACCGCTGGCGGCTCGGGCTCGCTCCCGGGGAGGCCAGGTTCGACGGCCTGGAGAAGCGGCTGGCCGAGCTTCCCGCCATCGCGGTTCCGACCATCACCCTCGAAGGCGATGCCAACGGTGCGCCGCACCCTGATCCGGCCACCTATGCCAGGAAGTTCTCCGGCAAATACACCCACCGCCAGCTCACCGGCGGGATCGGGCATAACCCGCCGCAGGAAGCGCCGCAGGCCTTCGCCGAGGCCGTGATCGAGGTCGCCGGCTACTGACGGCCCCCGATGGCGGGACGGAACCGTGAACGAATTCGGATCACTTTTCGGCGAGGCTTGAACCTTGCCTTAGCCACCGCGGACACCAACTAGGTGGGAAACCAGCCGATTAACGCGAAAAAGAACCTTATCTGCGAGGAACCAAAGCGGCCTGTAGCCGTGCGGTCACGGTTGCGGGGATTTGGCGCAGTGGCGCTGCCGGAAAGCAACCTAAATGAGGTCACGTTGTTTGGTTTGGTACCTGCAACGTTTGTAACGGGGATACGCGTATGAAGAAGGTTTTGATCGGCGCTGCCGCGCTGGCCGCCATGGCGGCTCCAGCCTTTGCGGCGGACATGCCGCCCAGGCCCTATACCAAGGCGCCGGCCTATACCGCGCCCGCAGTCGTCTATAACTGGACCGGGTTCTATATCGGCGGCCATGTCGGCGGCGCCTTTGCCGGGAACGATTCCCTGCAAGGCAGCGACGCCCGCTTCGTGGGCGGCGTGCAGGGCGGCTTCGACTACCAGTTCGCGCCCAACTGGGTGTTTGGCGCCGAAGCCCAGTACAGCTGGCTGCCGAGCAACAACAATAACGGCCTGCTTTTCCCGGGCGGCACGCTGGTGACATCCAGCACCGACCAGATCGGCTCGGTGACGGGCCGGCTCGGCTACACCTGGGGGCCGGCGCTGCTCTACGCCAAGGGCGGTTACGCCTGGCGCGACGGCAATAATGTCGGCGTGACGGTGGCCGGCGTGCCGGCGGGCTTCACCACCAACGGCAACCACAGGGACGGCTACACCGTCGGCGGCGGTCTCGAATACATGTTCGCCCCGAACTGGTCGGCCAAGGCCGAGTACCAGTACTACAATTTCGGCAACACCAGCTTCACGTCCGGCCCGGCCGACATCGCCGGCCGCAGCTTCCGCAACGACGAGCACACCGCCAAGGTGGGCGTGAACTACCGCTTCGGCTGGGGTGGCCCGGCTGCTTCCAGATACTGATACGGACCATTCGTATCGCGAAAAAGGCCGGCCCTGCGCCGGCCTTTTTTGTTGGGTGACGCGTGCGGGAAGGGCGCCGTCGCCATTTTTCCTGTCGTCAAAAATAATTTTCGCGCTGCACGCAACTTTTCGTCATGATCCGCTATTATGGTTTTGTCGGCTGGTGGTGGACAAACGAACATGCGTGTTTTTGCGTTAGGGCTGATCTTTTCCGCAGCGGCGTTTCCGTGCCTTGCCCAGACCGTCCTGAAGACCGAACCGCTCATCCTTGCTCCCTATGAGATTGCCTTCGTGCAGGACCCGTCCTGCGGGGCCGGCAAGGTGCTCAAGGTGACGGGTGCGGTCAGGGGCGTGCAGCGGCGCAAGGCCTGCGTAACGCTGGCTTCGGAACAGGCGTCGCTGGTATCGGCGACCCCGTAGAGCGCATTTCTTCGATGACGTCGTCCCGTCGAATCGGGATTCAGACATTGCAGCGGTTCGTCTGCCCGGCTGTTTGTCTGCCCGGCTGATCGGCTTGTCTTAGGTCAGCGGCGCCATCGGGGCGGCCGGCGCCTCATGACGCCAGCTGCAGCTCGGTCAGGGCCTCGCGTTCGGCGTCGGCCTTGTTGCGGGCGGGATCCTCATACGGCTCCGCCTGGCAGAACCTGATCTCGTAGTCATGGTCCAGCACCCGGCGGGGTGCGATCTTCGCTTCCTCCGAAACGACATCGACCACGAGGCCGCTCTTCTGGGCGACCTTCCAGACATCGGCCTCGGTGGGATAGGCCTTGCTGAGCTTGGCCTCATTGGAGAACAGCGCGTAGGGCATCGTCGGCTCCGGGAAAGACGGTCAACGCGGAAGGACGGTCCGGGTTTCAGTTCTGGCTGCCATGCCGGCCAGCTTCACCGTCGTGTGAGGTCAAAAAACGTCCTTTCCGGGCCATTTTGTGGGACTTCCAAGGCCGTCTCTGAGTCGTAAACGGGAGGTAAACCCCGCGAAAAAGAATCCCCGAGACTCCTCCGCTAGAATCGCCGGATGTTTCCGGCCATGAGCCCGATCTGCCAGATCTTCTGCGAACGCGTCCGACTGGCGCTCACCGTCACGTTGTTCGCCGCCTGCGCGGCCAACGTGGCGCTGGTCTGCGCCTGGCTTTGAAATCGAGCGTTTTCCAGCGAATTGGAACAGCAAAGGCTCCAGCGCCTCCGGCACAGCGGATTGACGCCCCGGCCAATCTCCCCATCATGCCCACCAACACGCACCGCGTATCCAAACGCCGGGCGAACTTGAAGGATGGGACGGAAATGATCGAAACGCTGCAGCAGCGGGTCAACGCAGACGCGGGCCTGGTCCGGCGAGGCCGCTACCTGACGACCACTTTCCTGCTGGAAGTCGGCCGTACCTCCTGGCTGATCTCGATCTTCGAGGGCCGCATCGTGCAGGTCGCATCAGGTCCGTTCGTGATGCCGTCCTCGTCCTTTGCGCTGCGTGCCTCCGAGGAGGACTGGCAAAAGTTCTGGAGCAGGCGGCCGCCGCCGGGATCGAACGACCTGATGGCGCTGATCAAGCGGCGCGCGCTGAAGGCCGAGGGCAATCTGCAGGTCTTCATGTCCCATCTGCGCTACTTCAAGGAAGCGCTTGCCAAGCTGCGCGCTGAGGGAGCCGCCGCATGAGCGCGAAGTTCGAACCGATCATCGGCCGCTACATGCATCTCGATCTGTTCGGCCGGCCGCACCGGATCTATGTCGAGGAAGCAGGCGAGGGCACGCCGCTGTTGTGCCTGCACACTGCGGGCTCGGACGGGCGGCAATATCGCGGCCTGATGAACGATGCGCGCGTCACGTCAAGGCATCGCGTGATTGCCTTCGACATGCCCTGGCACGGCAAGTCGTCGCCGCCCGCCGGCTGGCACGACGAGGAGTACCAGCTCACGTCAGCGCAATACACGACGATGGTGCTGGAGATTTCGGCAGCGCTCGGGCTCGACCGGCCGATCCTGATCGGCTGTTCGATCGGCGGCCGCATCGCGCTGCATCTGGCGCTCGAACATCCCGAAAGCTTCCGCGCCATCATCGGGCTGCAGGCGGGCGCGCATGTCGATCCCTATTACGACCTCAACTTCCTGCATCGCTCGGACGTGCATGGCGGCGAAATCTGCGGCGCCATCGTCTCCGGGCTGGTCGGTCCCGATGCGCCGGACAGTGAGAGGTGGGAGACGCTGTGGCACTACATGCAGGGCGGCCCCGGCGTCTTCAAGGGCGACCTGTATTTCTACAAGCTCGACGGCGACATCCGCGGCCGGGTCGCGCAGATCGACACGCGGCGCTGCCCGCTGTTTCTGCTGTCAGGCGAATACGATTATTCCTGCACGCCGGAGGAAACGCTCGCGGTGGCGAACAGCATTCCCGGCTGCGAAGCCACCATCATGAAGGGCCTCGGCCACTTCCCGATGAGCGAAGACCCGCAGGCGTTCATGGCGCACCTGCTGCCGGTGCTGGAGAAGATCGCGAGGAGGTAGGCGTGCTGCCGGCGCCGGCTATTTGTCCAGCCGCGGCGGCAGTTCAGTCTCCTTGATGGAGGCGTGGACCCTGGCCATGGTGGCGCTGCAATAGGCCTCGCGCTCCCGGTTGAAGCGCTCCTGATGCGCGCGGAAGTTGGCGACCCGCGCCTTGATCTCGGACTGGAATTCATCCCGCAGGTCGGGCCGCGCCGGTGGCGGCGATTTTGGCCGTTCGGCGACGCCGCCGCTCACGGCCAGTAGCGCCGCGATGTCGTGGATCTGCGCGGGAGCGGCTGCGGTGCTGGTGGGGGGCTCGGCTGGACGCGGGGGCGCGGGCGTCGCGACCATGCTCTCGGCGTCCGGCTTCTTGCCGGTCACCGACTGAACGAACGCCAGCGTCTGCGCGATCAGGAGATCGCGTTCCCTCATCCATGTCATGAATCACCTCGGCCAAGCGCAGTCGAGCAAACGGATTCTGCGGAATCAAGCTGGCGCGGAGGCGACCGGTGGATAAGTGCGGCGCTTTTGTGGTCGAGGTGACAAAACTGCGACAGTTCATACTACTGCCGTGCATATGGACGCCGGCAATGGACAGTTCAGCAAGCCGCTTGCGGGCCGCGCGACGCCCTAGCGTTCGCTCGGATTGGTGTTGGGGACGAACGGCGCGCCGATGATTCGGACCGGCGGCTGATCGCTGACGTTGACGATCGGGCGCTCGGCAGATCGCGGTTGCGCTGGCGTGCTTGCCTGCTCCGGCGCGATTGTTCGATCGGCGAGGCGGGCCGGCTTGTTGTCGTAAGTCTCTACCAGCGCGGCGCCACTTGCGACCACCACCGCAAACAGGGCGACGACGGCCAGCAGGATCATGTTGCAATTTTCTTCGCGAATTCTCATGCGGGGAGAACGGTGACGGTGGCGGCTGGTTCCCGTTGGGCGCCCATCGCATGTGACCGCCGGCACAGTATCTCGCGGTCCGCCAGGGCAGGGTGCTCCCGATCAACCGGAGACCCCAAGATGTTGGCCTGGATCGTTCTCGCTGCCACCGCACCTGCGCTGCTGTGCCTCGGCGCCTCGGCGTTTCTCGCCTACAAGGAAAGGGCGCAATGGATCTGGTTCGCCGCCTTTTCCGTCGCGGCAGGGATCGGTGGCCTGACGGTGCTGCTGCAAACGATCGGTGCGTGGCGGCTCGCCGCGCATGGGTGAGCGCCGACGGACATCGCCCAAGAAAAACACCCCGCCGCTGTTGACGGGGTGAAGTTCGGGAGGAAACGGCGCCGGAGAGCGGCGCGAGGCAACCATGCCATGATTCGGTCGGCCAAACTGTGAGCTAGCCGACATACTTGTGTCGCCAGGGCATCCTCCACAGAAGTTTTATCCTCGCCGGGATTGCTCTGGCTTTCGCCCCTTCAAGGCACGCGAGTTCGCCTAAGGCGTGGTCTCGGAGACACGCGTGGCGAGCGGGCTATCTGCGGCCCATTTGTTCGGCTCAGCCAGCTCCATCGGGTCCAGCCGATCGCAGAACACACACTTCAACTCGGTGCGTCCTGTGTAACTGGGGGCTGGTACCATTCTCTTGCCGCACTGCAAACAGCGGGTGACACGGTCCATGGCGTCCTCCTGCGACGGTGCACCTTAACCGGGCCAGGCAACGTTGGTTCCATCGGATGTCGCGAATTGAGTGAAAGAGAATTGTGCCGACGGCGGCAGCAAGTTCTCCCGCCGAAAGCGGCCCGAGGCGATGCGCTTTCGCGCACGGCGCGCGCCCAATCCTGCGCTCGTCTGTTCGCGCGGTGCGGGGGGAACGGATAGAACATCCGCCGGTTAATTCGCATGGATCGTTTCTGTCTCCCCCTCATCTCGGCAAGCATCCTGCTGCTCGTGACCGCGTTCGCGCTGGCGACGCCGGGATTGAAATCCGAAGGCCCCCCGCAGGATACGCTTCTGTTGCGGAGCGCACCCCGATGAAGCGGCGAAGGGCGTCTCTTTCACCGCGATAGGTATCTGTTGAGCAGAGTTCTCTTTCGCTGCGATGGGCAGATGCAGTGTCTAAAGGTAGAACTCAACCGGCGAGCAGCGCCTCAATCGTACTCGCAATCTCCATCAGCGCCATTGCCGACGAGAATTCAGCGATGGAGTAGCTCCTGATACCGTCGCTGATGGATACGCCTGCGAGCTGCTTGGCGACATGCCAGTCGATCGCTTCCGCAAATGCTTTCTTTGCAGTCTCGGCAATCACCGTGAGCTTGTGGTCGTCTATGTAGGCTTCCACGAAAAATGGCATGGGGGTACCGCAAATGTCTTGGGAAAAAAATACGGCCTTGGCACCGAGTTCAGGTCGACACCGAGGCCGGGTCTGCAAATCCCCTCAGTCACCGCCCCGAGGGATATGACGACCGTAATCCAAATTCTTGAAACCCTTCCTAATCGGACCATCGGTTTCAGGCAGCCTGCGGAATTCCCAAAGGGGTCGGCGTCCCCGTCAACACCCGCTTTCGTTGCCGCGCTGCGTCAACCCAAGCAAAATTTGCTCCTGACATCAGTTCACCGAGAGGTGACGCGCGGAAAGGCGTCTCAAGGCGCAAAGTTGAGGGCATGGTCGTGCATGTCCTCAAGCTCTTCGGCGTGGCTGCCCTGGTGCTTCTCAGCCTTGGGGTATGGCCTAACCGCCGCTACGGGGCGGCGATTGCCCTTGGGATATGCATCGTGGCCGCTGTCATCCTTCATTTCGCCGCGCCGTAAGGACCTGTTTGGCTGGCGCAGGACGTCGCTGCACAGGAAATTCCAGCGTTATGTCCCAACCGAATAGCGCTATTCCGAAGATAACAGCCCTATCACGATGCGCACTGGCCGCCATGCGCTACAAGCTTGAAGACACGATGCCTGCGGACACCGTGGACCAGCTCCTACGCGCCCTCCTGAGGTGCAAGGCCGAGATTGAACGGCGCGCCTTCGTCTGCAGCGTCAGCCGACACTAGGCCGGAGCGAGGGGCTCTAGCTCCTCTTTCCCGTGGCTCCAAGTGAAGCTGCAGGTACGGTTCGCCCATCACCCCCTCCCCAATCCCAGCGCACTGGCCCAGAGCTCCGTGGTTTGCTGCCCGCTCCAGTCTGTGGCCTTTAAACATCGCCTGCTGATCCCCATATGAGGGGATGACCAAATTTCAAAAGAGCAGCCCCCGCGCGCAGCCCCTGACCAAAATCCAGCTCCGTGAAATGCTGGCGCA
>DATCXE010000391.1:0-4960 GCA_036565985.1 Bradyrhizobium sp. | reverse complement strand
TTTCGCATCATGTAACTGCCGGCCGCAATCAGCGTGACCACGAAGAAGATCGCAGCGACGGTCAGGCAGGCCTCCACCGGACCGTATTTCTGCAGAACGAACACGAAGGCGGCGGCGCAAAGAAAGGCTGCCGTGACCAGCAGCGCCATCGCCGCCGCTGCCGCCAGCGAGGTCAGCCGCACCGCATTGCCCGCCGAATCCTTGAGATCACCGATCAGTCGCTGAAACATGCCCACGCCTCGATCTGCAAAGAACGTCAACGAAACAAAGCATCGCACGCATGGCCGCCGCGCCGGGACAGGCGTTGTTGTCGCGCACCGTCTCTGCCGGCGCAAAAACGCTCCGCGCCGGTTGTCGCCACCGCCGGGATTACCTTCGCCACGTCATACCGATCAGGAAGCCGATGCCGAGCGCTATTCCGACGGTCGCCAGCGGACGCTGCGTGATGGCGTCCTCCAGCGTCTCCTCGATCGAGGACGCCGCGTCCTGGGCCGCGTCCATCATGGCGCTGCCGCGTTCCGACATCTCGTCGACGGCCTGTTCGGCATTGGCGCGCGCCTGCCTGTAGCCGCGCCGGGCCTGCTTGCCGGCGGTGCCGGCAAAATTGTTCAGGGCGTCGGTGATCTGCTCGGTCAGGGCTGCGATATCGTTTTTCACGGTGGTTACATCCTTTTCCAGGCGTTCGTAGGTGGCTTTGTCCGTCAAATTCCTGGTGGCGGCGTCAGACATCGAAAGCTCCCGGTCATTGAATTCGGTTGTGGGACAAACGCCCCGCCCAAACGGAAGTTCCCGACGCGAAACCGGTTAATCCTCGGGCAGTTGCGGCTCATTGGCCGGCATCAAATGCTCCTTGACGATCAGCGCCACGATCAGGAGCGGCGACGACAGGAACGCACCCATCGGACCCCACAGCCAGGTCCAGAACGCCAGCGCCAGGAACACGGCGAGCGCATTCAGCGCCAGCCGGCGGCCGATGATGGTCGGGGTGATGAAGTGGCCTTCCAGGAAGGTCATCACGGCAAACAGCGCCGACGCCACCAGTCCGGCGCCGATGGTCGGGAATGCCACCAAGCCGACCACGACCAGAACCGCAAACATGGCCACCGGACCGATGATCGGAATGAAGTTGAGGATCGCGGCCATCGCCCCGAGGCCGGCCGGGTTCGGCATCCCGGTAACGGCGCAGATCAGGCCGGTGATGATGCCGACGCCGATATTGATCATCGTTACCATCAGCAGGTAGTTGCCGAGATGGTCCTCGATCTCGTTGAGGATCCGCAGTGTCCGCAGCCGCGCCGGGCGGTCGCCGAAGTTCATGATCATGGCCCGGCGCAGTTCGCGCCAGCTCGCGATGAACAGGATCAGTGTCGCGACGAACAGCAGGAATTCGGTGAATGTCGGCGACAGGAATTCCAGCGTCGGCTGTACCCATTCGATCTTCGGCAGATGGAACGTCGTCAGGGTGTCCGAACCGCCGAGCATGCCCTGCAGCTGCTGCCAGAGCGCGAGCGGACGGTCGAACACATGCATTTTCTCCTTCAGGATCGATCCCAGCTCGGGGAGCTTGCTGCTCCATTCCATGACGGGCGATGCAATCAGGCCGATCGTGAAGACAGTTCCGGCGCTTGCCACGGCCACGATCAGAATGGCCGCGACGGCGCGCGGAATCCGATAGCGCTCCAGGAAGCTCGCCGCCGGCGACAGCATGGTGCCGACGATGAAGGCCATCGTGATCGGCAGAAAGAAAGCCCTCGCGAGGTAGAGGCCGGCGATGACAATGATGACCAGCAGCGCGACGAGTGCGAATGCCACGACTTCGGTGCGGCGGATCACCGGCGGCAATTCGCCGGTGCTGTCGGGCACCGGCGTGCCTTCCGTCGCATTCGGAAGCTTGCGTTCGCCGGGCAAAGGTTTTGTGGGGGGAGTCTTGGTAGCCGAAGTCTTGGCAGCGACGGGCTTGGCGGGAGTGACACTCACAATGGCTTCCCCTGGTTTTCCTCCGTCCGCAACGACAGTGACACGGCGAAAGCCACGCCGCCGGCCAGCCGACCATGGCGCCCTAACGCGGTCGGAGAACGCAAGTTCCATCGCGGAAGTGTGAGTGCATCCTCGCTTGACCGTGGGCGACGCAGCGCCGGCCGGCCGGAACCGCTGGCCACCGGCCGCGTTTGCTGGGGCAGAGCATCCGATGATGCGCACATCCAGCGGGGCAGTCCCATGAAACAGTTGTTTGATCGCCGGCCTTCGTCGCGCGGAGCGCGCGCCCTCGTGCTCGTCGGTACCGTCTTGCTGGCGCCGGCGGTATTCCCGGATGTCGCGAGTGCGCAGGTGCTCGGCTACGCTTCCACCCAGCCGAGCGCCTTTCCCACCGATGAAGTGATCGCTGCGGACGAGGGCGCTGTGCCAGAGCGGCTGCGCCGTGCTGTCGTCGCATTCGGTACCAGCGAGGCGCCCGGCACCATCGTCATCGATACCGGCAACACCACGCTCTATTACGTGCTCGGTCAGGGCCGGGCGATCAGATACGGCGTCGGCGTCGGCCGCGAGGGCTTTACCTGGTCCGGCGTGCAGACCGTCAGCCGCAAGGCGGAATGGCCGGACTGGCATCCGCCGGCCGAGATGATTGCACGCCAGCCCTACCTGCCGCGCTTCATGGCAGGCGGCCCCGGCAATCCGCTCGGGGCGCGGGCGATCTATCTCGGCAATAGCCAGTACCGCATTCACGGCACCAACGATCCCTCGACGATCGGAAAGTTCGTCTCCAGCGGCTGCATCCGCCTCACCAATGAGGACGTCACCGACCTGTTCAGCCGAGTGAATGTCGGAACGAAGGTGGTGGTGCTGCCCAAGAAGACTTCGATCAACGCGCCGGTCGTCGCGCGGGGATCGGACGCCCGCACGAGTTCGGCTCGGCCGCGTCCGGCGGTGACAACGCTGCCATCAGGCCGCCAGGCAATGAGCTTGTCGGCATCGCAGCTCAACTGAGCCGGAATTTTCGTGCAGGGAGACGCAAATGCGTATGCGATCGGCAGGACTGGCAACGTTGGGGGCGGCAGCCCTGGTGTCCGCTTTCGCGCTGGCGCCGGCCGCGCAGGCGCAGGATTTTTTCTCGCAACTGTTCGGCGGATTCGGCGGCGGTCCCCCGCGTCATCAGCCCTATGTCTCGATGCCGTATGCCAATGATGACGGTTCCGTGCCGGTTCGGCGGCGCGCGATGCGACCGCGCCATGCCAGCAGTGAGGGCGGCGGCCAGGCGTTTTGCGTGCGGACTTGCGACGGGCGCTACTTCCCGGTCGCCGCGTCCGACAAGGCGAGCAAGGAGGCTTCCTGCAACAGCCTCTGCCCAGCGAGCGAGACCAGGGTGTTCTACGGCAGCAGCATCGACAACGCCGCTGCTGATAACGGCAAGTCCTATTCGGAGCTGCCGAACGCCTTCCGCTATCGCAATGAACTCGTCAGCGGCTGCACCTGCAACGGCAAGGATCAGATCGGGCTCGCACCGGTCAAGATCGAGGACGACCCGACATTGCGCAAGGGCGACATCGTCGCCGGCGCCAACGGTCTGCTGGTCGCGGGCCGCAGCGCCGACAGACGTGGCGCGGAATTGAACTTCTCGCCTGTCTCCGAGAAGGTGCGCGCCAAATTCGGGCACGTCCGTGTGGTGGCAAGGGAGTAAAAGACGCTTCGTGCGAATGGGGAAGATTACCCCCTCTCCCTCGCGCCTCGTTTGCGGGGAAAGTATTTTGGGTTCCGTTTCGGGGAACTTTGGGCCGGTCTCTCTGTTCTACCTTGTGCAGTGAGCCAGTCAGGCTTTGCAAGCAAAGGGGGCCCCCGTCGTGTCGGTACTCATCGGTATCCTGATCACCTTTCTCGTCATCATCCTGGTGCTCTATCTGATCAACATGCTGCCGCTGGACGGCCGCGCCAAGCAGATCGCCCGCGTGGTCGTCATCATCATCGGCATCATTTCGCTGCTGAAATATCTGGCGGTGTTCTAGCCTTGCCGGATCCGCACAAAAAAAGCCCCGGCGCGCGCCGGGGCTTTTTAGGTTCGGACAGGTGTCCTTACTTGAGCGTGCTGAACCAGTCGTCCACGTCCTTGCGGATCTGGTCCTTGGCGAAGCCGTAGCGCTGCTGCAGCTTGCCTTCGAGCTGTTCGCGGCGGCCCTCGATGACGTTGAGATCGTCATCGGTGAGCTTGCCCCACTTCTCCTTGGCCGCGCCCTTGAACTGCTTCCAGTTGCCTTCGACCCTGTTCCAATCCATGTCCATCTCCCTAATGCGTTGAGATGGAGCATCAACGGGAAAGAGCGTCGAGCGTTCCTGGAGGAACCGCGGCATCTTGAGCCGCGTCATGATGTGCCCAGTACCTGGATCAGCCCGCTGCCTTGGCTTCGCGGCGGCGCGCGGTGAGGATGTATTCGGTGTAGCCGTTCGGCTGCTCGCGGCCCTTGAAGACGAGGTCGCAGGCGGCCTTGAACGCGACGCCATCGAAGGCGGGCGCCATCGGCTTGTAGAGCGGGTCGCCGGCGTTCTGCTTGTCGACCACCACAGCCATCCGCTTCAGCGATTCCATCACCTGGTCCTTGCTGACGACACCATGCGCCAGCCAGTTCGCCAGATGCTGGCTGGAGATGCGCAAGGTGGCGCGGTCTTCCATCAGGCCGACATCATGAATGTCGGGCACCTTGGAGCAGCCGACGCCCTGGTCGATCCAGCGCACGACGTAGCCCAAGATGCCCTGGCAGTTGTTGTCGATCTCCTGCTTGACGTCATCGGGCGCCCAGTTCGATTGCGACACCGGAATGGTGAGGATGTCGGAGAGCTTTGCGCGCTGGCCGCCCTTGGCGAGTTCCTGCTGGCGCGCGATCACGTTGACCTGGTGATAATGCAGCGCATGCAGCGTGGCGGCGGTCGGCGACGGCACCCACGCGGTGGTGGCGCCGGCCTGCGGGTGGCC
>DATCXE010000388.1:0-8102 GCA_036565985.1 Bradyrhizobium sp. | reverse complement strand
CCTCCCAAACCATGACCAATTCGCCATGCCTTCGAGAGGTTCCCCAAAACCTGGAACTATTTTTCAGGGAAGAATTCCGAGACGACGCGACCCCGCACCGGGTCGCGCCGCAAGCGCGGCTGCTCAGCGCGCGCTGCTAGTCTAGCTGCCTCAGCCGGCCATGCGCTGCTGCTCGGCGGCCGCCTTCTTCGACTTGTCGAAATTGTTGGGGACTTCGATATCGACCTCCAGCGTCGAGACGGTCTTGCCCCGCTCCAGCTTGACGATGACCTTGTCGGGATCGAGCACTACATGCCTTGCCACCACGGCGAGAATTTCCTCCCGCAGCGTGGCCAGCAGGTCGGACTGGCCAAGCAGTCCGCGCTCATGCGACAGCAGAATCTGCAGCCGTTCCCGGGCGACGGGGGCGGATGCATTGCGGCCGCGAAACAGCCGCAACAAATTCATGCTCATGCAGCTCTCCGTCCCAGCAGCCGGTTCATGAAGCCCCTGCGCTCCGTCGGCACCACCATTGCGACTTCCTCGCCCATCAAGCGGCGCGAGGCGTCGACATAGGCGCGAGCCGGAGCGCTCTCGGCGTTGTTGATCGTCACGGGCGTGCCGACGTTCGACGCCTTGAGCACATCCTGGCTTTCGGGAATGATGCCGAGCAGCGGCGTCGCCAGGATTTCCAGGATGTCGTCGATCGTGAGCATCTCGCCGCGCGCCGCGCGCGCCGGATCGTACCGGGTGATCAGCACGTGCTTTTCCACCCGCTCGCCCCGCTCCGCCCGCACGGTTTTCGAATCGAGCATGCCGATGATGCGATCGGAGTCCCGCACCGAGGAAACCTCGGGATTGGTGACGATGATGGCTTCGTCCGCATAGCGCATCGCCAGCGTGGCGCCGCGCTCGATGCCGGCCGGGCTGTCGCACAGGATCCAGTCGTAGCGGCTCTTGAGCTCCGCGATCACGCGGCCGACGCCCTCGTCGGTGAGCGCGTCCTTGTCCCTCGTCTGCGAGGCCGGCAACAGCCAGAGGTTCTCCAGGCGCTTGTCGCGGATCAGGGCCTGCGGCAGCTTGGCGACGCCCTGCACCACGTTGATGAGGTCGAACACCACGCGGCGTTCGGCGCCCATCACGAGATCGAGGTTGCGCAGACCGACGTCGAAGTCGACCACCACGACGGTTTGTCCGCTCTGCGCAAGGGCGGCGCCGAGCGCAGCGGTAGTGGTGGTCTTTCCGACGCCACCCTTGCCTGACGTGACGACCAGTACCTTGGCCATACTCGATCTCCTTAGCCGATTAATTCAGCGGGGTAATTTTCATGGTGTCGCCCTGCAGCCAGGCTTGCGCCGGACGGTTGCGAACCGCTTCGTCGATTTCTTCTGCAGTCTGGTAGTAACCGTCGATGGCGAGCAGTTCCGCCTCGATCTTCTGACAATAAATTCGCGCCGAGGAATTGCCGTTGACCCCGGCCATCGCGCGGCCGCGCAGCGTGCCGTAGATGTGGATCGATCCGCCGGCGACGATCTCCGCACCGGACCCGACCGAGCCCAGCACCGTGACGTCGCCGTCGGCGAAGACGATCGACTGGCCCGAACGCACCGGTTCAGCGAGCAGCAGCGAGGTCGGCTTCGGCCTGGCTTCGGGCTCGGGCTTCTGCGCCGGTTCGTTTCGCGTGATGACGCAGGCGCGGCCGCCGGTCAGCAAGGGAGGCATGTTGGGCGCAAGGCGGTCTTCGCCCACGCCCTCGATGCCGAGGACCCGGATATTGCGCTCACCGAGGCTGCCGAGGAGATGGGCGATCGCCGAGCCGCTCAGATCGACCGCGGCGAGATCGAGCACGATCGGCTTGCCGACGAAAAAGCCGGGCGAGCGCGAAAGCGTGGCGTCGATCTCGGCAAGCCATTCCACGATCGGGACGACGGGGCTGAATACGAACGCGACATAGGAACGGCCGCGCAGCCGTACCATTTGACGCGGTGGATCAGCCCGGACATCCATGATGCTTCGACTCGCCTTTCTTATTGAATTTTTAAGAACACAGAACTTGGTTAACGAGTAATTAACGCCCGGAAGCCCTCCGATTGGCCAAAAAACGGCCCGAGGAGCGTCAAATTCGGCGCGTTTGTGGCCAATTCTTGCGCGCACGGTGTCATCCGACGCTAAGCCTTTGCCACCATGGGTGGAGTTCCAGCATGGTTAACAAGTCGTCAACTTACTTTCGTCACGTTTCCGACCTAAAACGGTCTTCGCGCGGTTCCAACAAAACCAGGTGATATTTGTCAGGGGGGCGACCTGACAGGTCACTTCCGTTTTGCGGGCGGGCAGTTGCCAAAGGGCAGGCAATGGAAGCGATGGGGATCGTGCGGTCTCGCGATGTGAATTCGCAGTCAGGTCTCGCCGGCGTCGGCGGGGCTGGACAGTTTGATTCAAACATCCCGGCCAAAATTAACAACTGGTGGAGTGCTGGCGCGGCTTTCTCCGCGCGCCTACTCCATCGCGTGGGGCATTTTGCGGTACGGTCGCGGCCGTCTCCAGGTTCAGCAGTCAGGCAACAGCCAGGTGTGGGAGTAAGGTATGAGTAGCGTGAGTGAGCAGGACCATCTCAACCCCCGCGACCCGCTCTATTATGCGCCGCGCTGGTTGCGCGAGCGGTCGGCCTCATTCCGCGAGTCCGATCCCTCGACGTCGCTGACCCGCGCGCCGACGAACTACAGCGCCCGGCTGGAAAACGCCGTCTCCGACGCGTTGCGGCACCCCCTCGATCCCGAAGTGATGCGCGAGCCCGAACGGGAGAAGGCGCTGTGGAGCGTCGCGGCGCGCTTCGCTGCGGCGATCGGCGTTGCAGCCGTCGTGGCGCTGTTCTTCGTCATCGTCGTACCGGGCGTCCGCCAGGGCGGCGATGGTGAAGCATCGTCCGCGCTCGGGCTCGCGCAATCGATCAGGGCCGCGCTGTTCCAGTCCGATAGCGCGCCGAAACCCGCGATCAGCGAATTCCAGGCGATTATCGCCTCGACTCCGCCCGACGCTCCGACGGCTTCAGATCCGCAGGGGCAACTGCTCCAGCAGTTCATGCAGTGGCGCGAGAAGCCCGATCCGGCAGCGCCGCAGCGTGCCAATCCATGATCCAATCCGGGGGGCGTGAACGACGCCCTCCCGCGATCCAGTTTTCCAGGAGTTTGCCATGACCTCGTATCGGATCGCCTTACTGGCCGGAGCCCTGCTGTTCGGCATGGCGGGCGGCGCCCGCGCCGCGGGTGAGATCAACATCGTGCGTGACCTGGCAGGTCGCGTGGGACCCGTGATCGGATCGGCGCAGGCCTGTCGCGACATCGCGCGCCCGCGCGTCCAGGCCATCGTCGACAAATTCTCGCTGGTGATCCGGGAAGCCTCGACCAACGAGGCGGAACGTTCCGACCTCACGCAGATGTTCGATCGCAGCGTGGCTGACGGTCGCCTCGCGGTCTCGTCGGGCAGGATGGATTGCGGCCGCGCCGACCGCCAGCTTGCCGATCTCGAACGCTCGATCGCCGGACCCAGCCTGTCCAGCGTCATTGGTCCGTCCACCGCTGCAGCTGCGACCGCAGCGCAGGCGGCGACCGCGCCGACGGCCAACGTTCCGCCGACCCTGACGGGCCCGTTCCCGCGCGGCATCACGGACAAGGAAATCCGCTTTGGCATCGCAGCCCCGTTCTCCGGCTCCGCCAGGGAGTTGGGACGGCAGATGAAGCTCGGAATCGACACCGCCTTCAATCGCGTCAACGAGGCCGGCGGCATCGATGGCCGGATGCTCAAGCTGCATGCCGCCGACGACGGCTATGAGCCGTCGCGCACGCCTGAAGCCATGAAGCAACTCTACGAAAAGGAACAGGTGTTCGGCATCATCGGCAATGTCGGCACGCCTACTGCTGCGGTGGCGGTGCCCTACTCGCTCGAGCGCAAGATGCTGTTCTTCGGCGCGTTCACCGGTTCCAACATCCTGCGCAACGATCCGCCGGATCGTTACGTCTTCAACTATCGTGCAAGCTATGTTCAGGAAACCGACGCTGTCGTTCGTTACCTGGTCAAGATTCGCCGGCTGCAGCCGCGGCAAATCGCTGTCTTCGCGCAGCAGGATTCGTACGGCGACTCCGGATTTGCCGGAGTATCCAAGGCGTTTCGCGCCATGGGTGCGAACGACGGCGCCATCCTGCGGCTCAACTACGCGCGAAACACCGTCGACGTGGACGGTGCGGTCAACGAGTTGAAGCTGCAGAAGACGCCGATCAAGGCGATCGTCATGGTGGCGACCTACCGGGCCGCGGCAAAGTTCATCGAGAAGACGCGCGACCTCTATCCCGGCATGATCTACACCAACGTCTCCTTCGTCGGCTCGACGGCGCTGGCCGAGGAACTGAAGCTTTTGGGCGCGCGCTACACCAACGGCGTCATCGTGACCCAGGTGGTGCCGGCGGTGTCGGGCTATTCGTCCGCGGTGCTGGAGTACAAGAACGCGCTCGCCAAGTATTTCCCCGGCGAAGCGCCCGACTACGTTTCGCTGGAAGGCTATGTCGCCGCCAACGTGCTGATCCAGGCGATCAGGAAGACCGGGCCCCAGCTCGATACGGAAAAGCTGATCGACACGCTCGAGAACACGCGCAATCTCGACCTCGGTCTCGGCACCCCGCTCGGGTTCGGCCGCTCCGAGCATCAGGCCTCGAACAAGGTGTGGGGCACGGCGCTCGACGAGAGCGGGCGTTACCAGCCGCTCGAGCTTGAGTGATCGAACGCGAGCCTGAACGATTGAATGGCTGAATTGAAATTACCGAAAGGCCGCCCGACAAGGGCGGCCTTTCGCGCGTGACGCCCCGCTCAGCGCTTCTCGATCACGAGTGTCTGGATGGCGCGGCCAAAGTAGCCGCGCTCGTCGGCGAGCCTTGCCATCGCAAGGCCCGCGCCGTCGGGACCGATCCAGGACTCCGCATCGACCAGGATCCACTCTCCCTCCGGCTGCCGCGAGAAATTCACGGTCAGGTCGGCGTTGAGAAACGTCCAGTGACGGAAATCCAGCACCGCAGAGGTGCCGTTGCAGAAATCCGCAGCGGCCATCGCCCGCATCGCCTGCGACACCGGTGAGCCAAGTACGATCGGCCGGTCGACGCGATACCAGATCGCGCCGGGACCCGGCTCACCGAACCGGCCACGGGCGGCGCGCAACGACATCCCGGTCACGAACGGGCTGGAGGAATAATCCGCGGGCTCGATGCGCGACTGGTCCGGCCCCGGAAGCTCCACCTTCTCGATCGCAGCCTCCGGCGGCAGCGCGTTGTCCTGCACCTTGATCTTGAGCACGGTCGCGCCGACGACGACGATGCCGTCGGCGAGCAGCCTGACGGCGCAGAGCTGGATCTTGCGGCCGTCGCGCAGGACCTCGCTCTCGATCGTCAACGGCGCCACCGGAACCGGACGCATCAGATCGACGGTCACGCGCGCGACCCGCATCGCCCCTTGCGTCGGAATCTTCTCCGCGGCCCAGACCACGAGCGCCGCCGGCGGCGAACCGTGCTGCATGCTCGGGTGCCAGGGACCGGCGGCATAGGGGCTGGTGTCGACGTCAGCGCCGTCAACGCGAAAAATGGCTTCCATCAACGAGGGATCCTGTCGGAGGGCGAAAGGTGCTTCTTGCCTTCTTCGGCCGCGGGAGTCGAGGCCGCGGCAAGGCAGATCCGCGCGCGCCATTCGCAATGGTATCGCAGCGGCGGGGCCTCCTCAAATCAGCGCCCACTCAAACGAACGCCATGCCGCCGTTGAGGACGATGGTCTGACCGGTCATGTAGCTGTTGCCGAGCACCATCGCCACCGCTTGCGCGACTTCGCCGGCCTGCCCCATGCGGCCAAGCGGAATGTTGCGGGCGAGATCGGTGCGCCCCCGCATCATGTCGGTCTCGATCAGCGACGGCGCCACCGCGTTGACGGTGATGCCCTCCTTGACCAGACGCGCCGCATAGCCGCGCGTCAAACCTTCCATGCCGGCCTTGGAGGCGTTGTAGTGCACGCCGATGGCGCCGGCGCCGCGCGCGGCGCCCGAGGAGATATTGACGATGCGGCCCCATTTGCGCGCCCGCATCGCCGGCAGGACGGCCTGCGTGCACAGGAACGCCGATTTCAGGTTGACCGCGATGGTGCGATCGAAATCATCTTCGGTGAGGTCGTCGACGCCGCGCACCATCGCGACGCCCGCGTTGTTGACGAGAATGTCGATCGGACCGAGCGAGGCCGCGACCTGATCGACCATCGCCTTGACGGCTGCAGCCTGCGAGACGTCGGCGGCAACGGCAACGGCGCGACCGTCGGCTGCCTCGATCCGGGCGACGACGGCTTCGGCATCGTCGGCACGCTCGCGATAATTCACCGCAACCGCAGCGCCGGCTTCTGCCAGACTGAACGCGATCGCCGCGCCGATGCCGCGCGATGCGCCGGTCACCAGCGCGACATGCCTGCCGAGATCCTGACCCGCCATCACCCGCACCCTCCGCCGCGTCGGCGAGGCCGCATGCCCGCCCGCATCAGAGCGGGGGATCGACCGCCTCGTCATATTCCTTCTTGAAACGCGCAATCATTTCGGCGGCGGGGACGACCTTGCCAATGCCGCCGATACCCTGACCGCTTCCCCAGATTTCCTTCCACGCCTTCGGCTTGGCGCGCTCGCCCGAGGCGTCGGTGCCAAAGCTCATCTTGGAAGGATCGGAGGTCGGCAGATCTTCCGGATTGAGGCCGGCCTTGACGATCGAGGGCTTGAGGTAGTTGCCGTGCACGCCGGTAAACAGGTTCGAGTAGACGATGTCGTCCGCCGACGAGGACGTGATCATCTGCTTGTAGGCCTCGACGGCGTTGGCCTCCGTGGTGGCGATGAACGCGGAGCCGATATAGGCGAAGTCGGCGCCGAGAATGCGCGCCGCACGGATCGCGCGGCCGTTGGCGATCGCGCCCGACAGCGCGATCGGCCCGTCGAACCAGGAGCGCGTCTCCTCGACGAAGGCCAGCGGCGAGATCGTGCCGGCATGGCCGCCGGCGCCGGCCGCGACCAGGATCAGGCCGTCGGCGCCCTTCTCGATCGCCTTGTGCGCAAATTTCTGGTTGATCACGTCGTGAAAGACGATGCCGCCCCAGTCATGCGCCGCCTTGTTGAGATCCTCGCGCGCGCCGAGCGAGGTGATCAGCATCGGCACCTTGTATTTCTCGCACATCGCAAGATCATGATCGAGCCGGTTGTTGGACTTGTGGACGATCTGGTTGACCGCAAACGGCGCCGACGGCCGTTCCGGATGCGCCTTGTCGTAAGCCGCCAGTTCTTCCGTGATGCGCGCCAGCCACTCGTCGAGCAGCGCTGCCGGTCGCGCGTTCAGCGCGGGAAACGAACCGACCACGCCGGCCTTGCACTGGGCAATGACGAGGTCGGGCACGGAGATAATGAACAACGGCGATCCGATCACGGGTATCGACAGGCGGCCCTTGAACAATGCGGGCATGGACATTCGGAGCGATCCTTCGGTTTCTTGACGAGAGTAGAAGCATCACCATAGGGATGCCAGACATCATACCAACAAGCCAATCTTTCCAGTGTCAAGTATTGCGTCTTGGCGCTACTGGCAAACCGCCCGCGTCACGAAATTTTCGGTCCTGCAGTCGCCCGGCTGGCGCTTGTAACCGGGCATATACACTTTCGGTGAGCACTTCTCGGCCGCGTCGGTATCGAGGCTCTTGCCTTCCTTGTGGCCCTTGCTCTGGCAAAGCCTGTCGGCGCCGGCCTTGCAATCCGGCGCGCCGTTCACCGCCACCGTGCAGGCTGCGCGTCCGCTCACCATCGTCGAGGGTCTTGCCAGATTCGACAGGCTATCCCCCGCGCCCCTGGCGCCCGCGTTGAGATCATCCATGGCCTCGCCCGGACTCTTCAGCGGCGGCAGCAACGACTTGGTTTTCTCGAACAGTTTTCCGATTTCGTTGATGAGCCCCGGATTTTCCTCGCGCGGGGGCGGAGGCGGCTCGATCTGCTGCGGCTCGGGCTGAGGCGGCACCGCTTGCTGGGCCGGCGACTGCAGGCCGAGCGATGGCGGTGGCGCGGCCTGCGGCCAGCCGGG
>DATCXE010000385.1:0-21299 GCA_036565985.1 Bradyrhizobium sp. | reverse complement strand
GACCCCAGCGGCTGCGCCCGTGACCAAGGAAGCCGCGCCCGCTCCAATTGGCCGCTTCGAGCCGGTCCCGCCCTTCGCCTCGTACAATCTGACGGTTCAGTATTATCCGCGCTTCGCAACCGCCTATTTCGATCGCGGCATCGTCCTGCATGGCGCCGGCGTGCTCGATCGTCCATTGACCGACAGGTCCCCGGTCAAGCGCGCTGCGGATTCGAAGAAAATCAGGAATGCTGCGCCGGCATCGCGCAAGCCGCTGTCCATCGTGCCGCCTCCCGCTCTTGCACCCCTTCCGGACATGCGAACCCCGATCACCCCGGCCCTGACGCCCGGATAGCGCGCGAGGCGCGCCCGCGTCACGGACTCGATCCGTGAGTGGAAGTTTCCAAGGCTCCAGCTAGCCGTCCTTTGCTTTTTTCGGCCGTGGCGGGCCCTCGACCGGCGGCAGCGACTTCAGATATTCCGCCATGCCGGCGCGATCCTCCGCCGACAATTGCGACGTATTCCTGATCACGCGCGCCATCGATCCGCCGGCCGTGTCGCCGTCGGGCGTTTGCCCGGTCTCCAGGAAGTAGTCGATATCCTTGACGCTCCACTCGGCCAATCCGCCCTTCTGGGTGATGTTCGGTACCCAGCCCTTGCCTTCCGGATTGGGTCCGCCGGCGAAGCGCTGCGCCTCGACGATGCCGCCGAGGAAGTTGCGCGGGCTGTGGCACTCCGCGCAATGGCCGAGACCGTTGACGAGATAGGCGCCGCGATTCCACGACGCCGTGTGTGAGCTATCCGGCGCAATAGGCTTGCCGTCCATGAACAGCCACTTCCAGATGCCGACGTTGCGGCGGATGTTGAATGGAAACGGCACGTCGTGATCGCGCGTCTCGCCGGCCACCGGCGCGAGCGTCTTCAGATAGGCGAACAGGTCGCGCACGTCCTCGACCTTCGCATCCTGATAGGATGCGTAGGGAAAGGCCGGGAAATAATGCGCGCCGTCCGGCGAGGTCCCCTTGAGCACCGCCGTCACGAACTCCGCCTCGCTCCAACGGCCGATGCCGTAGGTCGGATCGGGCGAGATGTTGGGGACATGGAACGTCCCGAACGGCGAGGGAATTGCGAGCCCGCCGCCCAGATTGAGCCGATCAGGCTGGTTGGGCACGGCGTGGCAGGAAGAACAACCACCTGCATTGAACACCGTGAGGCCGTTGGCGAGGTCCGGCGCGCGAGGGGGAAGCGATGCTGCGGCGACGACTGCCGGAATCGTCAGCCACCAGAAGATGCCGACGCCGATAGCACCAGCCAGGATCACGCCAAGGAGAATTCGTCGCAGCATTTACCGATCCACATTCCAGGAGCCAGTATGACAGCACTTTGCGTAATGTGCCTCGATCAAATTCCGGAACGCTCGCCATCGTTCCGGGAATAAATCCGGAAAGGGCGGCAAGATCCGCGGCCGGGTAACGAAGCAGCGAAGCAGGTTGCTTCGTCCGACTGCCGACAAAAAAGAGGGCGGGCGCTTCCGGCGCTCGCCCTCTCTGCCTTGACCGAACTGAACTAGCTGTTCTTGAGGCGGAACGTCTCGTGGCACGCGCTGCATTCCTTGCCGATCGCGGGCACCGTCGCCTTGAGTGAATCGAGGTCCTTGATCTTCGCCTTGGCTTCGGTGACGACCTTGGCGAAGCTGTCGATCTTCTCCGCGAAGCCGGCCTTGTCTTCCCAGATCTTCGGCGACGAGGAGTAGTCGCCTTCGACCTTCAGGCCCTTGATGCTTTCCGGAAACATCGTCGGCAGTTTCTTTGCGGTATCCTGCAACTGCGTCAGCGCCGTATCGACCGCAGCCTGATCATAGGGCTTTTCGCCCTTGACCATGGGACCGAGCGTAGCCCCCAAGGCCCTTCCGGTCGCCTTCATTGTCGTCTGCGTCTGCTTGGCCACATCCTGGTTGGCCACGACTGCACCGACGGACAACAACAAGGCTCCCGCTATCACCACAACACGCTTCATTGGCTAAACCCCTCCTTGGCTATGACGCGCGTGGGCCCGCGCGCGCCGCGGGCCCACCATTACCTGCCAACCCCGCATGCGGCCTGTCATTCCGCCTGCGACAAAATATCAGAGATTATGGCGCTTCTGCGCTTCGCGGATCGCGATCCAGACCCGTTCGGCCGTGGCCGGCATGTCGATATGATCGATCTTGTACTCGCGCCACAGGCCTTCGACGATCGCGTTGACCACCGCGGGACAGGAGCCGATCGCGCCCGCCTCGCCCGCACCCTTGACGCCGAGCGGATTGGTCGTGCACGGCACGTTGTGCGTCTCGAAGTGGAATGACGGGCCGTCGGCGGCCCGCGGCAACGCGTAGTCCATGAAGGTGCCGGTGACCAGCTGGCCGTCGGCTGCGCTATAGACCGCCTGCTCCATCAAGGCCTGGCCGATCCCCTGCATCGCGCCGCCATGCACCTGGCCGGCAAGCAGCAGCGGATTGAGCGTCACGCCGAAATCGTCGACGATGATGTAGTTGACGATCTTGATGATGCCGGTCGCCGGATCGATCTCGATCTCGGCAAGGTGCGTACCGTTCGGGTAGGTGCCGTCGGCTTGCGCGAAAGTCGCGCTCGCATTCAGCTTCGACGGATCGGTGCCCGGGTGCTTCGCCAGGTCGGCGAAACTGATCGAACGATCGGTGCCGGCGATGCGCACGACGCCATTGCTGATCTCGAGGTCGCCGGCGCTGGTCTCCAGCGCCTCGGCCGCGATCTCCTTCAGCTTGCCGCCGAGGTCGCGGGTGGCGCGTTCGACGCTGACGCCGCCGGTCGGGATCGAAGCCGAGCCGCCGGTGCCGAGACCGGCGGCGATCTTGTCGGTGTCGCCCTGCAGGACGTGGACGCGCTCCGGCGGCACTCCGAACTGCTCGGCGACCAGCTGCGCATAGGCGGTCTGGTGCCCCTGCCCGCTCGACTGGGTGCCGATCAGGATGTTGATGTCGCCGTTGGGATCGAGCGCGACGTTGGCGGTCTCCTCGCCCATGGTGCCGCAAACCTCGACGTAGCTGGCCATCCCGATGCCGCGCACCAGGCCCAGCTTCTTCGCAGCTTTCGCGCGCTTGGGAAATTCCTTCCAGTTGGCGACTTCCATCGCGCGTTTCATATGCGCGGTGAAGTCCCCTGAATCGTAGACCTTCCCGGTCGCGGTCTTGTAGGGCATCGCCTTCGGCGGAATGAAGTTCTTGCGCCGGATGGCGTCCGGCGTCATGCCGAGTTTGCGCGCGGCGGCGTCGACCAGGCGCTCGATCACGTAGGCGGCCTCGGGGCGGCCGGCGCCGCGATAGGCGTCGACAGGTACCGTGTTGGTGAACACGGTGCGCACGCGGCAATGGAAGGCCTGGATATCGTAGAGCCCGGGCAGCATGCCGGCGCCGCCGTGCGGAATGTACGGCCCGAAGGTCGAGAGGTAAGCGCCCATGTCGCCCATCAGGTCGACGTCCATGCCGAGAAACTTGCCGTCCTCGGCGAGCGCCATCCTGGCGGTGGTGACGTTGTCGCGTCCCTGTGCGTCGCCCATGAAGTGGTCGGCGCGATCAGCGGTCCATTTGATGGTCTTGCGCAGTTTACGCGCCGCTACAGAAATCAGCGCGTATTCGCGATAGGGAAACAGCTTTGTGCCGAAGCCGCCGCCGACGTCGGGACAGATCACCCGCATCTTTTCCATCGGCATCTTCAGCACCATGCCGCACAGGATTTCGCGCAGGCGATGGCTGCCCTGGCTGCCGATGGTCAAGGTCAGATGATCGCGCTTGGCGTCGTATTCGGCGACCGCGGCGCGCGTCTCCATGAAGTTGGTGATGACGCGCGGGTTGACGATCGACACTTCGGCGACCGCATGGGCCTTGGCAAAGACGGCGTCGGTTGCCGCCTTGTCGCCGATCGGCACGTCGAACAGCACATTGCCCGGCTTGTCGGGCCAGACCAGCGGCGCGCCCGGCTTGACGGCGTTGACGACACCGACCACCGACGGCAAGGGCGTCCAGTTCACATCGATCGCCTCGATCGCATCGCGGGCCTGGTCGATGGTGTCGGCGACGACGAAGGCTATGGCGTCACCGACGTGGCGGACCTCGTCTTTGGCAAGGATCGGGTATGGCGGGCCGGTGAAGGGATCGTTCTCCAGGTTGAACAGGCACGGCAGGTCGCCGAGATCGGCCACTTCGGCTGCGGTCAAAATCAATGCCACACCCGGCATCCCGCGGGCCTTGGTGACGTTGATGGTGAATTTCGCATGCGCATGCGGCGAGCGCAGCATCAGCGCATGCAGCGCCGGCGCCGGGGAGTGATCGTCGGTATAGCGGCCCTTGCCGCGAATGAGCGCGTCGTCTTCCTTGCGGAGGACGCTTTGACCGACGCCGAATTTGATGGGAGCAGCCATCGTATCTCCAATTGTCCTGAAGCGTGATGACGTTTGTTCGAACCGTCATCCCTCCACATTCTTTTTGATTTGAGCACGATCTTTTCGGAACAACGGTAGCCGCCGTTCCGGATCACACTCTGGAAGCGTTCCATATTGCAGTGGTTCGCGCCCCAGCGCAAACCGCTTTCGCCGCGCAAATGTCCGTTGCGCATCAGGAAAATCATTCGGACGACGCTTCGCGCCTGCACAAAAGAGCCATAAGAGGTATTCGCGCCCGGCGATCCGATTGTTGGTGATCCTGCAAAAATACTTGAAGGCGCTCGCGCCGCACCTGATTTGAGAGTTCTCTTTTTAGCTCAGATGCTTAGCTCGAATATTTGCGGTCGCGAACCAGCGAAAACAGCCATCCCCGGCCAAACAGCAGCAGGATCAGGACCCCATACACGAACGCGCCGGTGGCGATCAGCAGCAGCAACACCGTCTCTTCGCGAAAGGTATGCATCTGCGCAAAATAGACGTTCGCGAATCGCGCGGTGCCCCACAGGGCGGCCGCGAGCAGGACACCGGCCGCGGCAAACTTGGCCAGCGAGATCGCCCAGGCACGGTCGAGTTCCAGATAGCCCGCCCGCACCGCGAAGAAGAGCACCAGCAGCAGATTGATCCAGGCCCCGATAGCGGTGGCGAGCGCCAGCCCGATCTGCGCCAGCGACCCCATCAACGCGACCTTCAGGGCCACATTGACCGCGACGCCGGTCAGGGCCGCCTTCACCGGCGTGGCGGTGTCCTTGCGGGCGTAGAAGGTCGCGACCGCGCTGCGGATGGTCACGAATGGAATGAGCCCTATGGCATAGGCGGCCAGCGTGGCGCCCGCGGTCACGGCATCTGCCTTCGAGAACGCCCCGCGCGCGAACATCGCGCGCATGATGATGTCGGGCACGGTCATGAAGGCCGCCACGAACGGCACCGAAAACAGCAGCGAGAACTCGAACGCCCGCCGCTGCGCCGCCGATGCGCCGGAGATGTCGTTTGCGGTGAGGCGCCGCGACATTTCCGGCAGCAGCACGGTACCGATGGCGATCCCGATCACGCCGATCGGCAACTGGTTGAGGCGGTCGGCGTAATAGAGCGCGGAAAGCGCACCCGCAGGCAGAAACGTCGCGATGATGGTATCGGCGAACAGCGCGATCTGCGTTCCCATCGAACCGACGGTCGCCGGCCCCAGGGCGCGGAAGAAGGCCCGCACGTCCTCATCGAGCCTCGGTATCGCGAATTTGGGCAGGATCCCGCTCCTGGCCGCATCGCCGGCCAGCAGCAGGAATTCGAGGACCCCCGCCAGCAGCACGCCCCACGCCGCGGCGTAGCCCACGCCCGGAAAGAACGCGGCCAGCGCCAGCGTCGCCATCATCGACAGGTTGAGGAATATCGGCGCGGCGGCGGCGCTGGCGAACCTTTGCATCACGTTGAGCATGCCGCCATAGAGCGTCACCAGCGTGATCAGCAGCAGGTATGGGAACGTGATCCGCGTCAGTGAGATCGCCAGTTCGCCGCGCGCCGGATCGTCCTTGAACCCCGGCGCGAGAATGGCGATCACCTCCGGCATGAACCACCACGCCAGCACCAGCAGGATGATCTGCGCGGCAAGCAGCAGCGAGAAGATGCGGTCGGCGAACAGCCTGGCCGAGGCTTCGCTCTGGCCGTGCAGATGCGCATAGGCCGGAACGAAGGCGGCGTTGAAGGCGCCCTCGGCGAAGATGGCGCGGAAGTGATTGGGCAGGCGCAGCGCCACGAAGAACGCATCCGCCACGGGCCCCGCGCCGAGAATCGCGGCGAGCATGATATCGCGCGCGAATCCGGTCAGTCGCGAAAGCAGCGTATAGCCGCCGACGGTAAAGATGCGTCCGAGCATGCGCCGCTTCTAGCGCATATTCGGTTCTGATTGCATCAGAACCGAAGTGTTTGTCTTATTTTGACGCGTTTTCTACCGCAGATAAGTCTACGCAATCTGCGCAAGCTTGATTGCTATGCGAACCGGCATCCACCCACGGATCAAGTCCGAGGGCATGCTTCGCTTGAAAACGCTGTGCAAACGGCGAAATCAGGTGGAAAGCGCGCCGCGTACCGCCTCGATCACCCGCTGCTGCGTCGCCTCGTCGAGATAGGCGTGCATCGGCAGGCTGATGACATCGTCCGACAGCCGCTCGCTTGCCGGCAGCCCGCCGTCGGCGACCGGGAATTCCCGATAGGCGGTCTGCTGATGCATCGATTTCGTGTAATAGATCGCAGTCGGAATCCCCCGCGCCCGCAACGCCGCGGCAAAATCATCGCGGTTGGTGCCCTTGGGCAGCCGGATGGTGTACTGCGCCCAGACCGAAGTGCAGCCGGAAGCAAGGCGAGGCACGGTCACGAGATTGCCGAGCCCGCGCGCATAGCGTGCCGCCACTTCGTTGCGGGCCGCGATCTCGTCTTCGAAGATTTTGAGTTTCTCGATCAGAATGGCGGCCTGCATGGTGTCGAGCCGTCCGGTGATGCCGAGCCGGACATTGTCGTATTTGTCCGAACCCTGGCCGTGGACGCGGATGCTGCGCAGCGTTTCCGCCAGCGTATCGTCATCGGTAAAGATCGCGCCGCCGTCGCCGAAGCAGCCGAGCGGCTTGGCCGGAAAGAAGCTGGTGGCGGTCGCCAGACCGAACGTACCGAGCTTTCGGCCCTTGTAGCTGGCGCCAAAACCCTGGGCGGCGTCGTCGAGCACGAACAGGCCTTCAGCATCGGCGATCGCGCCGATCGCGTCATGGTCGGCGCTCTGCCCGAACAGGTCGACCGGAATCACGGCGCGTGGCTTCAGGCCGCGCTGCCGCGCGGTTGCGATGCCGCGCTTGAGCGAGGCGGCATCCATGTTGAATGTCGCCTCGTCGACATCGACGAAAACCGGCGTTGCACCCGTCAGCGCCACCGCCTCGCCGGTCGCGCAAAACGTGAACGACGGGCACAGCACCGCATCGCCCGGACCGACCTGCTTCGCCATCAGCACCATCAGCAGCGCATCGGTGCCGCTGGCGCAGCTCACGACGTGCTTGGCGCCGGAAAATTTCGCAAGCGCGGCTTCCAGTGCGGTGACTTCCGGCCCGTTGATGAACTGGCAGTGGCTGAGCACGCGGGCAACGGCCTCATCGATGGATTTGCCGAGCCGCCGGCGCTGCGCCGCGATGTCGATGAAGGGAACGGGTTCTGGACGCATATGCTGGTTCATGGAGCCTTGCTTGGATCGGTATCGAGGAGTTCAGCTGGCGATGCGGCGCGGTCCCTTGCGCGCCGCAGAGGCCGCGGGCTTGGCGGGCTGCTCGAGGCAGCGGATCGCAATTTCGAGGCTGGCGACGCCTTCGTCGCCGGAGACGGCCGGCACGCTGCCGGTGCGGACCGCATCGAGGAACGCGACCAGCTCGGCGCGCAGCGGTTCGTCATGGCCCACCGGCAGATGACGCATCGAATAGCTGCCGTCGGGCTTGAAGCCGAAACACTCCGTCACCTGCCGGGTCAGGAGATCGCCCATCACATATTTGCCGCGGGTCGCAACCGTGACGTTGCGCGCCTTGAACGGCGTCAGCCAGTTGGTGTTGATGTGGGCGAGCACGCCGGAAGCGGTCCGGAATTGCAGCAGCGCGATGTCCTCGCGCTCCGCAACCGCGCTCGACAGCTGCGGCTGCACCTCGACGATGTCGGACTCGGTGAACCAGCGGATCAGGTCGATATCGTGCACGGCGAGATCGATGACGACGCCGACGTTCGACATGCGCGGCGGAAACGGCCCGACCCGGGTGATGCCGATGGAGAGAATATCCTCGCCCGCGATCGCCTGCTTGATCGCGGCCACCGCCGGGTTGAATCGCTCGACGTGGCCGACCATCAGCGTCACGCCGGCCTTGCGCGCCGCATTGACGATGTCCTGTCCTTCCTCGACGGTCGAGGCGACCGGCTTCTCGACCAGGACGTGGATGTTGCGCGCGATGCAGGCCAGCGCGATCTCGTGATGCAGGTGAGTCGGCGCCGCGATCGTGACCGCCTCGACGCCTTCGGCGAACAGTTCATCGATTTCGGCGAATGCGCGGCACCCGGCAAACGCGATGGCTCGCGCGCGATGCTCCTGCAATGGATCGACGATGCCGACCAGCGTCACCCCGGGCAGACCGGCCAGCACACGGGCATGGTTGCTGCCCATCACGCCCGCGCCGATGACGCCTATGCGCAGCGCGCGTTTTGCATCGGCCGCTGCGCCCGATACGGCCTCTCTGGAACTCATCTAAATCGACCCCAACAGAATTGTGCCCGCAAGCATCCCGGCCGTTCTCTAGCACGGCGCCACAAACGTGGCGAATGCCATCGGCCGTTTCCGGACACGTTTTGATTCAAAGAGTTACATACTCTTGGCGATAATTGGGCCGCCGCCCCGGTAAAATTACCGCCCTTCTAGGTGCGGCGGTAGTCATCCTCGATACGGATGATGTCATCCTCGCCGAGATAGCTGCCGGTCTGCACCTCGATCAGTTCGAGCTGGATCTTGCCGGGGTTCTCCAGACGGTGCACCGCGCCGATCGGGATATAGATCGATTCGTTCTCGTGCACGGTCTTGACCAGTTCGTTGACGGTCACCTGCGCCGTTCCGCGCACCACGATCCAGTGCTCGGAGCGGTGGTGGTGCTTCTGCAGCGAGAGCCGGCCGCCCGGCTTCACGATGATCCGCTTGACCTGGTGACGGTCGCCATTGTCGACCGACTGATAGGAGCCCCAGGGGCGATGCACCCTGATGTGATCCTCGGTCACCTGCGGCGCCACACCCTTCAGCTTCGCCACCAGCCGCTTCAGCCCGTTGGCGTCCTTCTGCCGGCTCACCAGCACGGCGTCCTGGGTCGCGACCACCACGAGGTCGTCGACGCCTTCCAGCGCCACCAGCGCACGGTCGGTCGAAACGTTGCAATTGCGGGAATCCTCGAACACCGCCGCACCGCGCGCCGCGTTGCCGTCGCGGTCCTTGTCGGACAATTCCCACACCGCATGCCACGAGCCGACATCGGACCAGCCGCATGCGACCGGCACCACGGCGGCGCGCGAGGTCTTTTCCATCACCGCATAGTCGATCGAGATCGACTTGGCCGATCCGAACGCGGCCTCGTCGAGCTTGACGAATCCCAGATCGCTGCCGGCCTTCGCCACCGCGTCGGTGACCGCCTGCACGCTTTCCGCATCGAGCTTGCGGTATTCGTCCGACAGGACAGCGGCACGGAACATGAAGTTGCCGCTGTTCCAGAGATAGCCTGACTTGACGTAGTCCGCCGCGGTCGCCGGATCCGGCTTCTCGACGAATTTCGCAACCGCGCGGACCTTGCCGGAAATGGTGTCACCAGGATTGATGTAGCCGTATTCGGTGGCGGCGCGTTCGGGCTGCACGCCGAACGTCACGATGTGTCCGGCTTCCGCTGCGGCAAGTCCCTCGCGGCACGCGGCCAGGAACGCCGCCGTGTCGGAAACCACGTGATCGGCGGCAAGCGCCAGCACGATCGCTTCCTTGTCGCGTGCCTGCGCAAAGGCGGCGCCGGCCGCGATCGCAGGCCCGGAGTCGCGCCGCATCGGCTCGAGCAGCACGTCGGCCTCCAGGCCGATCTCCGCCAGTTGCTCGAGCACCATGAAGCGATAGGCGTTGTTGGTGATGACGACGGGCCGCTCGAACAGCGCAGTCTCCGAAACCCGCAACAGCGTGTCCTGGAACGTGGAGCGCGCGCCGAACAGGGGCAGGAACTGCTTCGGGTGCACCTCGCGCGACGCCGGCCACAGCCGCGTCCCGGCGCCGCCGCACATGATCAGAGGGATTATTCGTCCGTTCATCGGCGTCTCAGGTCCTGTGGTAGTCGCGATACCAGGCGACAAATTCGCGGAGCCCATCCTCGATCGATGTTTGCGGCCTGAAGCCCGTGTCGCGCATGAGTTCCGCGACGTCGGCGAAGGTCTCGGTCACGTCTCCGGGCTGCATCGGCAACATCTCCCTGACCGCTGCGCGGCCGAGTTCCCGCTCCAGAACTGCTACCACATGGGTGAGTTCTTCCGGATGATTATTGCCGACATTGTAAATTTTTGCCGGCGCGCCGGCGGCCGGGCCGCCGTCGGCGGGCGCCTGGTCGACCAGCCGCGATACGACACGGGTGACATCGCCGACAAAGGTAAAATCGCGCCGCATCCGGCCATGGTTAAAGAGCCTGATCGGAGTGCCCTCCAGGATCGCCCTGGTGAACATGAAAATCGCCATGTCCGGCCGTCCCCACGGCCCGTAAATGGTAAAGAACCGCAATCCCGTTGCCGGAAGACGGTAAAGGTGGCTGTAGGAATGCGCGATCAGTTCGTTGGCCTTTTTTGTGGCGGCGTAGAGGCTGATCGGCTGATCGGTCTTGTCGTCCACCGAAAACGGCAGCTTGGTATTGGCGCCGTAGACCGACGAGGACGACGCATAGACCAGATGGCCGCATCCGTGATGCCGGCAGCCTTCCAGCACATTGAGGAAGCCTTCCAGGTTGGAGTCGGCATAGTCATGCGGATGATCGATCGAATAACGCACGCCGGCCTGCGCCGCGAGATGGACCACTCTTGGAAAGCGGTGCCTGGCGAACAGGCGTTCGATCGAGGCACGATCGGCGAGATCGATCTGTTCGAAGGCGAAGCGCGGCTCGCCGCGCAGAATACCAAGCCGGGCCTGCTTCAGCGCCGGATCGTAATAGCTGTTGAGATTGTCGAGACCGACCACGGTCCGGCCTGCCGCCAGCAGCGCGCGGGCGACGTGGAAGCCGATAAAACCGGCAGCTCCCGTGACCAGTATGGATTGATCCGACATCACATCCTCGAACCTGGCGCCGCTTGCGCCTGCCGCTCCGACTGCGCCTCTTTACCCGCCACGCCGAGGGGGCTGCAACACCTACCGGCGCGGCTATTGCCAGACCGGTCCGAAAACCATACCAAGGCGGCCAAGTTCGACGCATTGGCGCCGAATCTGCGCTAACTACCCCTTTCAAACCCAAGCATGGGCGAGATGCGCCGGATCCTCCTTTCCTTACTGAAGATTCTCGTCTCGGCGGCGCTGCTGTATTTCTCGCTGCGCAAGGTTGATCTGGCCGAACTGGCCTCGCGCCTCGACATTTCCAGCCTGGGCTGGATCGGGCTCGCGATCGCCGTCACCTTCCTGCAGCTTCTGGTCGGCGTGTTGCGATGGTGCGAGATCGGCGAGGAGTGCGGGGCGCCGCTATCGGTCCGGCAAGCGATGCGCTTCAACGTGATCGGAACCTTCTTCAACCAGACACTGCCGTCCTCGATCGGCGGCGACGCCGTGCGGCTGTGGCTCGTCGCGCGCAACGGCGCCGGCTGGCGCGCGGCGACCTATTCCATCTTCGTCGACCGCGCGATCGGCCTGATCGCGCTTGCCGTCATCATCGTAGCCACCCTGCCCTGGAGCTACCGCCTGATCACCGATCCCCACGGCAGGTCGGCGCTGCTGTTTGTCGACTTCGCGGCACTTGCCGGCGGTCTCGGATTTCTCCTGCTCGGGAGACTGCATTGGTCGTGGCTGAAACGCTGGTGGGGAACCCATCACATTCACGCCTGTTCTGTCATCGCCAACCGCGTGCTGTTCAGCCGCGCCCACGGCGCCAAGGTCGCGGTGCTGTCGCTGCTCGTGCACGTGCTCACCGTCGTCATCGCGTGGTGCGTGGTGCAATCGATCGATGCCCCGGTGCTGTTCGGCCAGATTTTTCAGCTGGTGCCGCCGGTGATGCTGATCACCATGCTGCCGATCTCGATTGCCGGCTGGGGGGTCCGCGAGGCTACGATGGGACTGGCGTTCGGATATGCCGGGCTGATGGCCAATGAAGGCGTCAATATCTCGCTGCTGTTCGGCGCGGTATACTTCATTGTCGGTGCGATCGGCGGCTTGGTCTGGATTCTCAGCGCCGAAAAGGCAGCCCAGGGAACGGTGCCGATCGAGGTTCCCAAATAGCCTTCACCATAACTTCACCTCAAGTCATCTTCCGCGTCGGGTAGAATGGCCAATTCGCAATTACTGCTGACGTTTGCCGCGGCTGCCGCGGCGGGATTGCTATCGGGCGCCCTGACATCGGCGATTCGGCCGCTGCTTCTGCGGGTCGCGCTCGCAAAGCCGAACGCGCGGTCTTCCCATCGCATTCCGACCCCGCAGGGCGCGGGCATCGCCGTCGTCACGGCCACGCTGGTCGTGGCCGCGGTCTCCATCGCGCTCATCGGCGCGGGCGACGCCAGGATCCCCCTCGCCGTGTTCGGCGCGACGCTGTTCATCGCGGCCGTGGGCTTCGCCGACGATGTCCGTTCGATTCCGGTGTTGCCGCGGCTGTTGCTGCAGGGAGTTGCGGTCGCCGTGGTGGTCTTGGCCACGCCCGAAAACCTGCGGATCGTTCCGGCCTGCCCGCTCTGGCTCGAACGTACCCTGCTGTTGCTGGCGGGCCTGTGGTTTGTGAACCTGGTCAACTTCATGGACGGACTGGACCTGATGACGGTGGCCGAGATCGTGCCGATCACCGGCACGGTCGTCCTGCTCGGCTGGCTGGGCGACTTTCCGGCATCGACAACCCTCGTTGCCGCGGCGCTGTTCGGCGCGATGCTCGGTTTCGCACCGTTCAACCGGCCGGTGGCGAAGATCTTTCTCGGCGACGTCGGCAGCCTGCCGATCGGCCTCCTGGTGGGCTGGTGTCTGCTGCAGCTTGCCTGGCATCAGCAGTTTGCCGCCGCCCTGCTGTTGCCCCTCTATTATCTCGCCGACGCGACCGTCACCTTGTTGCGGCGGATGGCGAGGCGCGAACCGTTCTGGGCGGCGCACCGCTCGCACTTCTACCAGCGCGCCACCGACAACGGTTTTTCGGTACCACGCGTGGTCAGCGAGGTCTTCGCGCTCAATATCCTGCTCGCCGCACTCGCGGTCGGTTCGGTCATGACCTCCTCGGCGACGATCGCGACCGTGCTTCTCGTCGCAGGCGGCGCGGCGACCGCGCTTCTGATGTGGCGCTTCTCGCGCAGGCAGCCACCGCCCACCTAGCCCGGCCTGTTCTGCAGGAGTTCGCGGATCAGCCCGCAATAACTGGTCATGGCTGCGGTAAAATCGAAACGCCTGGAGATTTCGGTCGCGCGTTCGGCCCGCTCAAGGTTTTCGGAATTCGCCGCGCGCCGCACCGCTTCAGCGAGTTCATCCGCCCTGCCCGGCGTCACGACCCAGCCGACATCATGTTCGGTAACCGTCAGCGCCGCTTCGGCGTCCGGTTCGGATACCAGGATCACCGGCCGGCCGATCGCCAGCAGATTGTAGAACCGGCTCGGAACCGACACGCCGGCAACGTTCTTGCGATACGGGATGATCCAGACGTCGGCCGCCGAAAGCAGCGTTTCCAGCGCGCCGTCGTCGACGCGGTCGACCAGCGTGACGTTCGGAAGCCCGGCCTCCGCCTGCATCTGGCGCAGCCGATCGAACCCGATGCCCCAGCCCGACAGCAGAAAATGGATATCGGCGTTGTCGCGCAGCAGCCGCGCCGCCTCGAACACGATGACGGGATCATGGGTAAAGCCGAGATTGCCGGAAAGACCCACAACAAACCGGGCGGCAAGCGGACGGCGAAATGGATTATCCGGCGCGAACGCGCGAACGCCGGGCGCAAGCGTCGCCCAGTTCGGAATGAAGCGGATCTTGTCGCGGCTCATTCCGCCATAGCGCAGGAGCAGTTTTTCAGTGTCGCGGCCGATGATCACGACGGCGTCGAGCGCGCGAAACATCAGCGCGTTGAGCCCGCGCATCGCCTTCGCCAGCATCGACTGCGGCTTCAGCATGCCGGCCATGACGAGAACGTCGGGATAAAGATCGTGCATGATCAGCACGGACTTCGCGCCCTTCAGTTTCGCCGCGGCGGCGAACGCATAAGGCAGCATGAACGGAGCCGGAACCGTAACCGTCACGTCGCCGCGCCGCAGCCTCGCCAGCAGCGCGGCGAACATCCGGACCGTGAACACGAGTTCGGCCAACGCGCGCTTCACCAGCGCGGCCTTGCCGGGCATCCGGTTCCTGACCTCCACGACCTCAGGCTTGCCTGCAGACGCCGCGGTCGCGGAGTTCGCCGTTCCCGAAAGCACCAGCACTTCAGCTTCGCGCGCCACATGATCCGAAATCGCGGCCATGATCGCAGCCGTCGTGCTCGGATCCGGCGGATAATGCTGGCTGACGACGACGACTTTTCCGGACTTCTGCATCATGGCTTTCGAAACGACTCGCAGCCCCGGTGAAGATAGAGATCGGAAACAGGATCAGGCGGCGTTCGATCCGAACTCCGGCACGGCGTCCTTGAGCACTGCGCGGATGGTGGAACGGTCTTCCCTCGCGATCGCCTCCTCCAGCGCTGCGAGCCATTTTCGCAAGGTCTGCATCGGCGGCTCGTTCGGCCTGGCCGCCATGATGCCGGCAATGCCGATCTCCACCGTCGGCTCCTGGCTCGCAAACAGGATTTCGTTCAGCCGCTCGCCCGGCCGCATGCCGGTGAATGTCACCTCGATATCGATGCCGGGTTCGAGGCCGGACAGGCGGATCATTCGCTCGGCGAGTTCCACGATCTTGACCGGTTGCCCCATGTTGAGGACGTAGACCGAAACATCGGGCCGCGCCGGCGTCAACGCATGGGTCGCTGCGGTCAGCACCAGGTCGCAGGCCTCGCGAATGGTCATGAAGTATCGGACCATGTCCGGATGCGTGACCGTGACCGGGCCGCCCGCCTCGATCTGCGCCTTGAATTTCGGCACCACCGACCCGTTCGATGCCAGCACGTTGCCGAACCGCACCGAGATCAGGCGCATGCGCGGCTTGCCGGCCGACTGCGTCATCAGGTCATGGTCGAGCGCCTGGCAATACATCTCGGCGAAGCGCTTGGTCAGGCCGAGCATCGACACCGGTTCGATCGCCTTGTCGGTCGAAATCATCACCATGGCTTCGGCGCCCGCCGCCAGCGCCGCATCGGCGACGTTGACCGATCCGAAGATGTTGGTCTTGACGCCTTCGCTCCAGTCCCGCTCGAGGATCGGCACATGCTTGAGGGCTGCGGCATGGAACACGATGTCGGGCTTGAATTCGCCCATCAGGCTCACGACTCGTTCGCGGTCGCGGATATCAGCGATGCGGCCCTCGATCACGGCGCCAGTGGCACGTTCGGCCAGCGCCTCCGTCACCGCGTAGAGCGCCGGCTCCGAATTCTCGATCACGAGCAGTCGGGAGGCGCCGAAGGTAGCGATGCGGTCGCAAATTTCCGAGCCGATCGAGCCCCCGCCCCCGGTGACGATGACCGCCTTGCCCTTCACCAGGGTTTCGAGGCGGGCGTAATCGATCTTTTCGCTGGGCCGCAGCAGGAGATCCTCGACGGCGACGTTGGTCAGCCTTGGCGCGTCGCCGCTCTCGAGAGACGGCAGGCGGCTGACGATCAGGCCCATCCGCTTCGCGCGCATCAGAACCGCTTCGGGATGCGCCTCGGCCTCGAAAGCCGACGGGGTCATGACCAGCCGCGAAATCGGCTTGCCCCGTCCGGCATAGTCGCGGATCACATCTTCGACATCGTCGATGCCGCCGAGCACCGGTACGTTGCGGATCAACTGCCCGCGGTCGGCGGCCGACGGCGACAGCAAGCCGACCGGCCAGAGCTGCTTGACGGCGCCGCTCTCGATCCCGCGCAGCAGCACCTCGGCGTCCGCAGCGCGGCCGACCAGCAGGGTCGACGACGCCCCTTCGGTCCGGGCATGGCGGCGGACGCGCGAATATCGGAAATAGCGATAGCCGAATCGGAGCGCGCTCAGCGCGAAAACCTGGAGAAACCAGTAGAGGATGATCGTGATGCGGCCGAACAGCACCGGCGACTTGTTGTTGGTCGCGCCGAAGATGAAGGCATAGTCCAGAACGATCAGCGCGACCGTCAGGATGGTCGCCACCCGCAGGATGTTCAAGGCATCCGGCAGCGAAATGAAACGCCATTTCGTCGTCGTCAGGTTGAATACGTAGCAGATGATCACGCTGAAGACGACGAAGAACGGCAGGATCCGCAGCAACAGCGGCAGGCGGGCGTAGAAAGACTCGCTTCCCTCGAAACGCAGATAGAAGCTGGCCAGCAGCGCAAAGGCCGTCGCCAGCGCGTCATGCGCTGCGATCAGGTAGTTGCGACGGGTCAATTGCGAAAGCGGCGTCATTCCAGTGACCGGCTGCGGAAACTCTGGGGATTCGCGCGACATCCCGCGCCCGCTGATATCTCATCTGCGGCGCGCATGCCAGCGATCATGACCGCTCGGTTCCACAGGATTCCGCGGCGTCGCCGCGGGTCCTGCCCTGGAGCACCATGCCACCGGCGACGCCTACGCCGAGCACGTACATCCAGCCCTCGTGAAAATCGAACAGATGCGAATTGAACAGCGAGGTGAAGATATTCTGCACGACGACCAGCAATCCGAACCATGTTGCCATGCCCTCGCCGCGAAACAGCAGGAGATGCGCCAACCACATCGCGTACAGCAGGATGATTCCGGCAGCCCCCCACTGCACCGCGACGGCAAGCGTCTGGTTGTGGGGGTTGCCGATGACCTGGCCGGTGGCGGTGTGGATATTGCCGGTGGCCGCCTTCTCGAACAATCCGCGGGTCGCGCCCGTACCGTGTCCGGTAAGCGGCGCCTCGGCAAAGAACCCCAGCGATTTTCTCCAGAACTCGAGCCTTATTCCGATCGAGGTCGGAACATTATCCGACTTGTAGAGCCGATAGTCCCTGAGGAAGGTCTCCGCCGTCCACTGCAATTGCGGCGATGTGGCCCAGGCCAGTCCCGCCAGGACAGCCAGCGCGCCGAAGACGATCAGGCTGGTTCGCCATTTCAGGTGCAGCAGCGCGAATGCGGCGAGCATGATCGGCATCGTGACCATTGCCGTCCGCGACACGATGACGAACGCCATGTTGGCGATGAAGCCGAGCGCGATCGCGCCCAGCACAACGGCCTGCCATATCCGGTGCGTCCGCAGCAGGTTGAAGATCGGATACGCCAGCGCCACCGCGCACAGCGCGAATTCCTGGCTCTGATCGATGTAGTTTTTTATGAAGATGCCGCGGCCCCCTGCCTCGTCAGGGCGCTTCAGCGACAGGCCTGGATCGAGTGCGACGATCCAGGACACCACCATCAGCAGGGTGCAGGACGCCAGAAAGGCGACGAACACCCACATTCCGCGTTGCGAGCGCTCGAAATGGTAGAACAGGAGGGGTAATACGAGCAGCTTGGTGGCGGGACTGAGCGCATAGATGCGCGCGCCCCAGGGCGCATCCGACCACAGCGTTCCGAGCGCCGCGAGCCCGACCAGCGCAAGCGGAAGCCAGCTGATCGGACGTTGCAACGATCGCAGGAACGGTCGCAATTCGAGCGTCGCGGCCAGCGCCGCAAGCCACAGCACCATGCCGATGGCGACACCGCTGGTCGACCATGGCAACAATGCCGCGACCAGCACCGCCATGAGATCGACGTTGAGAATCCGTGCAACCGGATCGCGCCGGGCTGAAAGCATCAGCGAGAGCATCGAACTGATCTTGCCGTCCCCGCGCCCCGCGGCGGTCATCGCGGTCTCGCCGTCGGGTTCGAAAGGTCCCGCTGCCTGGCCGCCAGCACCATGCCGCCGGCAACGCCGACTCCGAGCACGTACATCCATCCCTCGTGGAAATCGAAGATGTGGGAGTTGAACAGCGAGGTGAAGGCGTTTTGCACGACGACCAGCAATCCGATCCAGGCGACCAGCCCCTCGCCGCGGAACAGCAGCAGATGCACCAGCCACATTGCATATAACAAGACGACCCCGACCATGCCCCACTGCACCGCAATATTCAACGTCTGATTGTGTGGATTGGAAATTACCTCATTGGCCGGCTCGCCGTTGGTCGAAGCCCGCTCGAACAGCCCGCGCATCGAGCCCGTTCCGTGCCCGATGAGCGGCGCCTCCGAGATGAACCGCAACGACTTCTGCCAGAACTCCAGCCGTTGCCCGACTGACGTCACATGCTCGTTCGTCTTGTAGAGCCGATAATCCCTGAGCAGGCTTTGAGGGCCCCACCGCAGGTCAGGCGTGGCAAACCAGAGCAGGCCACCCAGCGCGAGCATGACGCCAATGAGGATCAGGCTGGTGCGCCGCTTCAGGTGAAGCAGCGCAAACACGCCCACCATGATCGGCATCGTAACGATGGCCGTTCGCGAGACGGTTACAAGCACCATGTTGACGAGAAATCCGAGCGAGACCGCGCCCAGCGCCAGCGCCTGCCAGATCCGGTTCGACCGCAGCAGGCGGATCACCGGATAGGCCAGCGCGACCGCGCACAGCGCGAACTCCTGGCTCTGGGCGATATAGTTCTTGACGAAGATGCCGCGCCCGTTGCCCGGTTCGCCCGGAGCCTTGAGTGAAAGACCGGGATCGATCGCGACCAGGCACGACATCAGCATCAGCAGCGTGCAGGACACCAGGAATGCGATGAAGACCCACATCCCGCGCGACGAGCGCTCGAAATGATAGATCAGCCCGGGCAGCACCAGGAGCTTGAGCGTGGGACTGATGGCGGCGAGCCGCACGCTCCATGCCGCGTCGGACCAAAGGGTGCCGACAACCGCCAGACCGGCCAGCGCCAGCGGCAAATAGCAGACCGGCTGCTTCAGCAACCGCGCGTAGGCGCGCCAATCCATCACCCACGTCACCGCGCCGAGCCAGAGCGCCACGAAGATGGCGACCAGCGAGGTCGACCACGGCAACGTGAGCGCGGCCAGGATGGCGAACACATCCGCGATCGTGGTCCACAGCGCCCGGTCCCGCCAGTACCGCCGCACCGGGGACATCGGGGCGGCCTCGACACTCACACTCACAGCTTCCCTCCGCGCGCACGGTCGACCAGTGACGTCGTGCTGTGGCCCGGCAGGATATCGACCAGCACGACCTCACCACCGGTGGCCTCGACGATCTCGTGGCCGACGACCTGCTGGCGGGTGTAGTCGCCGCCCTTGACCAGCACGCTCGGCCGAACCCTCGTGATCAGGTCGATCGGCGTGTCCTCCTCGAACAAGGCGACGAGATCGACCGCCTCCAGCGCCGCCAGCACTTCGGCCCGCGCACGCTCATCCTGCACCGGACGGTCCTCGCCCTTGAGGCGCTTCACCGAGGCATCGCTGTTGAGCCCGACGACCAGGCGGTCGCAGGCGCCGCGCGCGGCCGTCAGCACCTTGACGTGGCCGGGATGCAGGATGTCGAAGCAGCCATTGGTGAAGCCGATCCGCAGTCCCTGCCTGCGCCACTCCGCCAGATGCGTGGCGAGGTCGCCGCCGGCGGGTACGATTTTTTCCTCGGCCGCCAGCGATGCATGCGGCAGGATCTTTCGCCGCAGTTCTGCCGGCATCACGGTAGCCGTCCCCTTCTTGCCTACCGCAACCGCAGCCGCTGCATTCGCTACCCGCAGTGCAGTCTCCCAATCGGCCCGAGCAGCGAGCGAAAGCGCAAGTGCCGCGGCGACCGTGTCGCCGGCGCCGGAGACGTCGCGCACCTTGACCGGAAGCGCCGGCACGTGGATCGCTTCGCCGCCGCGAACCACCAGCGTCATGCCATGCTCGCTTTGCGTCACCAGCATGGCCTCGCAATCGGCGAGATACATGGCGTCCTGCGCGGCGTCGGCAATGCTCTTGTCGGTATCGGCACGGCTACGGGTCGCTTCCGCGAACTCCTTGCGATTGGGCGTCAGCAGCGTCGCGCCGCGATAGATCGCGAAATTGGCGCTCTTGGGATCGACGATCACCCGTTTTCCAAGTTTGCGCGCGGTGTCGATGACGTTGCGGATCACCCGCGCCGTCAGCACGCCCTTGGCATAGTCGGACAGCAGCACGATATCGGCGCGGGCGAGTTGCGGCAGGATCGCGTCGATCAGCCGTTGCTCGATCGCGGTCGAGGCGGGCTGCGCCATCTCCCAATCGGCGCGCAGCATGTGGGTGGAAAAATGCTCGGAGACGAAGCGCACCTTGCGCGTCGTCGGACGGCCTGCATCGGAGACCAGCACGGCCTCGATCCGATCTTCCCGTGCCAGGTCCGTCTTCAGCTTTGCGCCCGCCTCGTCCTCGCCGACCAGGCCGACGAAGATACATCGCCCGCCGAGCGAGGCGATGTTGCGCGCGACGTTGCCGGCGCCGCCGACATTGTTCTCGCTGCGCTGGACCGCGATCACCGGCGCCGGCGCCTCCGGCGAAACGCGCGACACCTCGCCATAGACGAATTCGTCGAGCATGAGGTCGCCGATGCAGAGCACGGTCTGACGCGGGATCGCCTGGCTCAGGGCTTCAAAATCGAACATCTGTCTACCTGGTGCCCATCAGCGAAAGCGATCGGTGCAATCGAGAAAACCCTTCACGTAGCGGTCGACCGCGTCTTCCAGCGCGGTGAAGCCGCCATTATACCCGGCGCGCAACAGCCGATCGACTTCGCTCCGAGTGAAGTATTGATAGCTGCCGCGGATCGATTCGGGCATGTCGATGTACTGGATGTTCGGTGTGGCGCCGAGCGCCGCATAGGCCGACAGCATCAGGTCGCGAAAGCTGCGCGCGGTGCCGGTGCCGACGTTGAACAGCCCGCTGACGCCGGGCGCAGCCAGCAGCCACATCGTCACGCGCACGACGTCGTCCACATAGATGAAGTCACGCCGCTGGTCGCCGTCGGCGATGCCCTCGCGGTGCGACTTGAACAGTTGCACCGGACGCCCGGCCTTGACGTCGTCGAAGCGCCGCGCCAGCACGCTCATCATCGTGCCCTTGTGGTATTCATTGGGCCCGAACACGTTGAA